>JBCDHK010000022.1:0-21569 GCA_038750185.1 Pseudomonadota bacterium | reverse complement strand
CCGAAGACCCGCGCGCCAGTGGCTGTAATGCCTTCATCCGCGACGGCGCTGCCCTAATCCGCAATGCAGAGGATGTGCGCGAGGTGCTGTATCAGGTCCGTGCCGCGCCCGAAAGCGGCCCGCCGGGGCTGGCCGAAGCCGGTACGCCCTTCCAACACGCGCCTGCCGAGACTGCCAGCCTGTGCGATGATGGCGGCATGGCTTGGCAGGCGGGCGACACTAGCTGCACAGCCGATGCCGATCTGACTGAGCGCGTGGCGGGACTACTCAGCCCAAGCCCGGTCGATCTCGACGAACTGGCCCGCGCCAGCGGTGCGCGCCCAACCGATCTGTCGCTTGCACTTTTGGAACTAGATCTCGCAGGGCGGATAGATTTTCATTCCAGCCACCGCGTTGCCTTGGCAGCACCCGACTAGAGGGCTGCGCTGTCCAGATCGTTACCCTCTTCCACGCGCCACGGTTGACAGCTTCGCCCGCCTGACCCAATTTCCCTTCCCGCGCAGTATTCCCACCAACATGCGCACACAGGTCGGAGGATATGGTCATGGCCGTCGTCGTTGTCGAATCCCCCGCCAAGGCCAAGACCATCAACGGCTATCTCGGCGCCGAACACACAGTACTCGCCTCCTATGGCCACGTGCGCGACCTGCCCTCCAAGGACGGCTCGGTCGATCCCGACCAAGGGTTTGCCATGTCCTGGGAGGTCGACACCAAAGCCCAAAAGCACGTGCGCGCCATTGCCGATGCGCTTGGCGGCGACGATACGCTGATCCTCGCCACCGACCCCGACCGCGAAGGCGAGGCGATCTCGTGGCATCTGCTCGAAGCACTGCGCAAACGCCGCGCGCTTAAGAAATCCACCAAGGTCGAGCGCGTGGTGTTCAACGCCATCACCCGCACCGCCGTCACCCAGGCGATGAAGAACCCGCGCGAAATCGACATGCCGCTGGTCGAGGCCTATCTGACGCGGCGCGCACTCGACTATCTGGTCGGCTTCACCCTCTCACCCGTGCTCTGGCGCAAGCTGCCGGGGGCCAAATCGGCGGGGCGGGTGCAATCGGTGGCGCTGCGCCTCATCGTCGAGCGCGAGATGGAGATCGAAGCGTTTCGCCCGCGCGAGTACTGGAGCGTCAAGGCCCTCCTCGCCACCCCCAAGGGCGACACGTTCGAGGCGCGCCTGGTCGGGCTCGACGGCAAAAAGCTCGACAAATTCGACCTGGCTACCGAGGCCGATGCCACCCGCGCTGTTGCTGCTGTCGAGGCCGCCACCCTCACCGTCGCCTCGGTCGAAGCCAAGCCCGCGACGCGCAACCCCGCGCCGCCCTTCATGACCTCGACACTGCAACAAGAGGCCAGCCGCAAGCTCGGCATGGGCGCGCAGGAGACCATGCGCACCGCCCAGCGCCTCTATGAGGCCGGCCACATCACCTACATGCGCACCGACGGCGCCGATATGGCGCCCGAGGCCGTCCAAGCCGCGCGCGCGGCCATCGAGAACCGCTACGGGCGTGCTTTCGTGCCCGAGAAACCGCGCGTCTACAAAACCAAGGCCAAGAACGCCCAGGAAGCCCACGAGTGCATCCGCCCCACCAACATGGACAAGGGCCCGGGCGACATCCGCCTGGAGAAGGCCGAGGCGCGGCTCTACGAGATGATCTGGCAACGCGCGCTCGCCTGCCAGATGGAGGCGGCACGGTTTCAGCGCACCACTGTTGAGATCGAAGGCACCCCGGGGGGCGTGCGCCTGCGCGCCACCGGCCAAGTCCTGACGTTTGAGGGCTTCCTCAAGGTCTACGAGGAGGGCCGCGACGACACCCCCGATGACAGCACAGAGGACAGTGACGACAAGCGCCTGCCCGAGATCCCCGAAGGCGCGACCCTAAGGCGCGACCAAGTCACGCCCGAGCAACACTTCACCCAGCCGCCACCGCGCTACACCGAGGCCACCCTCGTCAAGCGTATGGAGGAGCTCGGGATCGGTCGCCCCTCGACCTACGCCTCGATCCTATCGACCATCCAGGACCGCGGCTACGTCACCAAAGACAAAAACCGCCTCCACCCCGAGGACACCGGGCGCCTGGTGACGGCCTTTCTGATGAACTACTTCGCGCGCTATGTGGAATATGGCTTCACCGCCGGCCTCGAAGAGGAACTCGACGACGTCTCCGGCGGGCGCATCGACTGGAAGGACGTGCTGGAGCGCTTTTGGGCCGACTTCAAGGCCGCCGTCGGCGAGACGCAAGACCTGCGCATCGGCGAGGTGCTGGAGACCATCAACGATTTCCTGGCGCCCCATCTCTTCCCCGATCCGGGCGATGGCTCCGACCCGCGGCTTTGCCCGGCTTGCGGGGTGGGCCGGCTCTCCATGCGCACGGCCACCAAGCAGGCGGGCGGGGGCGCCTTTATCGGTTGCTCGCAGTATCCGACCTGCCGTTACACCCGCCCGCTCAGTGGCGATGCCGATCCGGAGGCGGCGGCGCTCGATGGCAAAAACCTCGGCCTTGATCCCGAGACCAGGCTTGCCGTCACCCAGCGCAAGGGGCGTTTTGGCTGGTATGTCCAGCTTGGCGAGGGCGAGGGTGAGGAAAAGCCGCGCCGTACCTCGCTGCCAGCCCAAATCGCGCCTGAAGACCTCACCTTGGAACACGCGCTCGCACTCCTCTCGCTGCCACGCCTGATTGGGGCGCATCCCGAGGACGGCGAGCCGGTCGAGGCGGGGCTCTTTCGCTATGGCCCGGCTGTGCGCCATGGCAGAACCTACGCCAATCTCTCGGATTGGTCGGAGGCGCTCGACATCGGCATGAACCGCGCCGTCGATCTGCTCGCCCAAAAGAAGGCCGCCGGTCCACGCGGGCGCGGTACGGCGCAAAAGCCGTTGCGCGAGCTTGGTGAGCACCCCGAGGGCGGTCCGGTGGCCGTGATGGAGGGGCGCTACGGCCCCTATGTCAAATGGGACAAGGTCAATGCCACCATCCCCAAGGAACTCGATCCGCAGGAGATCGTGCTAGAGCGTGCCTTGGAACTGATTGAAGAGCGCCGCGCGGCCAAGGGTTCGACCAAGAAGAAGGCCGCGCCGAAGAAGACGGCTGCGAAAAAACCCGCGGCCAAGAAGGCACCCGCCAAGAAAACCGCTGCGAAAAAGACCGCCTCGGGCGCCAAGGCATGACGCCTGCCCTCAGCCCAGCGTGCCGGGGCGGGCGGGCGTGCTAGTTTTACCCCGATGAAGGATTTTCCCAGCAAGGACGCGATCCTGGAGTGGATCCGCACCAACCCCGAAAAAAGCGCCAAGCGCGACATCGCCCGCGCCTTCGGTCTCAAGGGCGCCGAGCGGGTGCTGCTCAAGGACACGCTGCGCGAGTTGACCGAGGAGGGCCGCCTCGAAAAACGCCGCCGCGCCCATACCGCCGCTGGCCATTTGGCCCCGGTGACGGTCTTGGTGGCGCTCGATCCCGATGCCGAGGGCGACATCTTTGCCCGCCCGCACAACTGGGAGGGCGAAGCAGCGCCGCCCAGCATCCTCTACATGCCGAAAAAGGGCGATCCGGCGCTCGGCCCCGGCGACCGTTTCCTCGCCCGCCTCACCCCGATCCAAGAGCCCGAGCACCTCCGCTACGAAGCCCGTCTGATGCGCAAGCTCGACACTGGGGCGCGGCGCATGCTCGGCATTTTTCGCGACACCGAGAATGGCGCCGGGCGGCTGCTCCCCGTGGACAAGCGCTCGGATCGCGAGTGGCTGATCCCGCCGGGCGCCACCGAGGGTGCTCAGGACGGCGAGTTGATCGAGGCTGAGCCGATTGCAGGCCCCCGCCTCGGTCTGCCGCGTGGGCGCGTGGTGGCGCGCCTTGGCGATCCGGGGGCGCCGCGCCAGGTCTCGCTGATCGCGCTGCATCAGTATGGCATCCCGGACGCCTTTTCGCCCAAAGTGTTGGCCGAGGCGGAGGCGGCCACCGATTTTGCCCGCCAAGGTCGCACCGATCTCACGAGCCTGCCGCTCCTCACCATCGACCCCGCCGATGCACGCGACCATGACGACGCCGTGGCCGCAACCCCCGACGAGGCGGCGGACAATCCGGGCGGGCACATCGTCTGGGTCGCCATTGCCGATGTTGCGGCCTATGTCCGCCCTGGCACGGCGCTCGATCGGGAGGCGGAAAAGCGCGGCAACTCGACCTATTTTCCCGACCGCGTCGCGCCCATGCTGCCAGAGCGCCTCTCGGCCGATCTCTGCTCGCTGAAAGAGGGCGTCGAGCGGCCCTGTCTTGCCGTGCGGCTGCGTCTCAATGCTGAGGGCCAGTTGATCGGCCACCGTTTTGAGCGCGGCGTGATGCTCTCGCGTGCCTCGCTCACCTACGAACAGGTCCAAGCCGCCGCCGATGGTCACCCCGATGCGACGACAGAAGCGCTGATGGCAGAAGCGCTCACGCCGCTCTGGGCGGCCTACCGCGCTGCCGCCAAGGCCCGCACGGCACGCCAGCCGCTCGATCTCGATCTGCCGGAGCGACGCATCGTGTTGAACGAGCGCGGCGAGGTTGCCGATATCCCGATCCGCGAACGCCTCGATGCGCACCGTCTGATCGAGGAGTTCATGATCCTGGCCAACGTCGCCGCCGCCGAGACCCTGGCCGCGCACCGACGCGCGCTCCTCTACCGCGTCCACGAAGAGCCCAACCCCGACCGCCTCGATGCGCTGCGCGAGACGGTCGAGGCGGTGGGGCTGAGCCTTGCCAAAGGCCAGGTGTTGCGCACCTCCCACCTCAATCGCCTGCTGGAAGCCGCGCGCGAGAGCACGTCCGAGGAAATGGTCAACCTCTCAGTGCTGCGCGCCCAGACCCAGGCCTACTATAGCGCCGAGAACTACGGCCACTTCGGCCTCAATCTGCGCGCCTATGCCCATTTCACCTCGCCGATCCGGCGCTATGCCGATCTGATCGTCCACCGCGCGCTCATCGCCGCTCTCGGCCTCGGCCCGGACGGCCAGCGCCCTGAGGAAGCCGCGCGCCTCAACGAGATCGCCAAAGCGATCAGCGCCAGCGAGCGCCGCTCCATGGAGGCCGAGCGCGACACCGTCGACCGCTACGTCGCGGCCTATATGGCCGAGCGCGAGGGGGCGGAGTTTCTCGGGCGGGTCTCGGGGGTGGCGCGCTTTGGGCTGTTTGTCAAACTCGACGAGAGCGGCGCGGACGGCCTGATCCCCATCGGCACGCTCGGGCGCGAGTACTACCGCCACGACCCCGAGCGCCAGACGCTGACCGGCGAGCGCTCGGGGCGCGTGATCGCTATGGGCATGCGCGCGCGGGTGCGCTTGGTCGAGGCGGTGCCGATCACCGGCGGGTTGATCTTTGAGTTGCTGGAGGCCACGGGCACGGCACCGCGCGAGGGTACACGCGCGCGTGAGAAAAACCGTCGCAAGCCCCAGCGCGCCACCTTAGCCCACGCCAAGGCCAAGCGCCGCGCGCGTAAGGGTTAGGCCCAGCCTCTTCGGGCCAGCCGGTGCTTCCACGTCCTTTGGAATTGCTTTGGGCTCTCGCCGCTCATTCCCGCTCCTTGACGTAAGGCACGCCAAGGGCGCGCGGCGGCACGGCGCGGCCGAAAAATCCGGCCAGCATGGCCACGGTGGCGACATAGGGCAGGACCAGGATGACTTCGCTCGGCACCACGCCGATCACGGGCAGCGAGACGCTTTGTAGGCGCGCGCCTGCCGCCTCCAGAAAGCCGAACAACAGGCAGGCAAAGAGCACCGGCCAAGGCCGCCATTTGCCAAAGATGAGCGCGGCGAGCGCGATATAGCCCTTGCCCGCGCTCATCTCGCGCACAAAGCCCGCACCGTGGGCCGTGGAGAGGAAGGTGCCGGCAAGTCCGCAGAAGAGCCCCGCCAGCAGCACCGCCCGGTAGCGCAGCCAGATCACCGACACCCCGGCGCCGTCGACAGCCAAGGGCATCTCGCCAACCGCGCGCAGGCGCAGTCCGAAAGCGGTCTGCCAGAGCAGCCACCATGTGAGCGGCACCGCTGCCAGTGCCAGATAGACCGGCAGGGTGTGGCCTGAGATCAGCTCAGTATAGAGGGGGCCGAGAAAGGGGGTCTCGGCCAGGGCCTGGCTGCCCGGCAACTCGATGGGGGCAAAGCGTTCGTCGCGCCCAAGCGGGGGGGACTGTCCGCCCTGGCGAAACAGCGCGATGCCGGCGACCACGGTGGCGCCCGAGGCTAGGATGTTGATGGCCACGCCCGAGATGATCTGTTCGCCGCGGTGGGTGATGCAGGCAAAGCCGTGGATCAGGGCAAACCCCAGGCTGGTGAGGAGTGCCGCGCCAAGCCCGGCCCAGGCCGAGCCGGTGATCGTGGCGGCGGCGGCGGCGGCAAAGGCCGAGCCGAGCAGTTTGCCCTCCAGCCCGATGTCGATGATCCCGGCGCGCTCAGACACCAGTCCGGCCATGGCGCAAAGGATCAACGGCGTGGCCAGGCGCAATGTCGAATCGGCCAGGAGGAGGGCGTCGAACCACATGTCAGGGGCGTCCCAGCAGACGGCGCACCCAAGGCACCAGCATCAGTGCCAAGGCGCCCGAGAACAAAATGATCAGGCCCTGGATCAGCAACACCATCTCGCGGGTGATGGTGGCGAACTCGAAATCCAGTTCGGAGCCGCCCTGGTAGAGCGCGCCGAAGAGCAGCGCCGTGGCGGCGATGCCGGCGGGATGGCCACGCCCCATCAAGGCGACCGCAATGCCGGTAAAGCCATAGCCCGCGGTAAAGCCGATCTCCATGCGCCCTTGTGCGCCTAGCACTTCGTTGACCGCCATCAGTCCCGCCAAGGCGCCCGAGAGCGCCATCGCCTGGATGGTGAGAGGTGCCACGGCGATGCCGGCGTAGCGGGCGGCGGGCTCGGTTTCGCCGAGGGTGCGCAGCGCATAGCCCCAGCGCGTGCGCCAGATCAGCACCCAGACCCCGACACAGGCCAAAAGCGCTAGCACGAAGGCGAGGTTGAGCGGCGTGGTCGAGGCCTCGAAGCCGAGGGCGCGGGCGATGTCGTGGATGAAGGGCAGCCGCGCAGCCTCGGCGATGTCGCGCGATTGGGGGCTGGGCTGGCCCGGGCGCATCAAGGCGCCGGAGAGAAGGCCCACGGCGAGTCCCGCGGCGATGAAGTTGAACATGATCGTGGTGATGACGACATGGCTGCCCCGCCGCGCTTGCAGCCAACCGGGGATCGCGCCCCAAACCGCGCCAAAGGCTGCCGCCAGCACTACGGCGACCAGGATGGTGAGAAGGCCGGGCAGATAGGCGTCCAAGGCAAGCGCGGCCACCACCACGCCGAGCCCGCCGAGCGTGGCCTGGCCCTCGGCACCGATGTTGAACAGCTTGGCCTGGAAGGCGACGGCCACGGCCAGCCCGGTGAACAGGAAGTTGGTGGTGTAATAGAGCGTGTAGCCGATGGCGCCGTCATAGACGAAGGCGCCCCGCAGCATGACGTCGAGGGCCACCAGTGGGTCTTCGCCGATCAGAGCGACCACGAGGGCCGCCACGCCAAAGGCCAGCGCCAGGTTGAGCGCGGGGATCAGGATCAGTGTCGCCCAGGCGGGCAGGCCGCTCATGCGCGGGCCTCTCTGGGGGCGGGCTGTCCGGCCATCATCAGGCCGATCTCGCCGACATCGGCCTCCTCCGCCGCACGGATGCCGACGAGCTGGCCCTGGTTGATGACGGCGATGCGATCAGACAGCGCTAAGATCTCGTCCAATTCGACCGAGACCAGCACGATGGCACAGCCCTCGGATTTGAGCGCCTGGATGCGGCGGTGGATGAACTCGATGCCGCCGATGTCGACCCCGCGCGTCGGCTGGCCGATGAGGAGCACTTTGGGCGCTGGGTCGATCTCGCGCGCGAGCACCAGTTTTTGCTGATTGCCACCGGAAAAGCCTGCGGTTTTCAAAAGCGGTGTCGGCGGGCGCACGTCAAAGCCCTGCATCAGGCGCTCGGTGTGGGCGCGCATGGTCTTGGGGCTGAGCCAGCGCGAGGCCCCGGCGGCGGGGGTTTCGTGATAGCCGAGGACGCCCGAGTGGCGCGCCTCAAAGCCGAGCACCAACGCACGGGCGTGGCGGTCCTCGGGGACGTGGGCCAGGCCCAGGCGGCGCATCTCGGCTGGATCGGCGGGGTGGGTGCGGTCGATGAGGCGCTCGGCCACCCGGATGGTGCCCTCCTGCACGGGTGCGATGCCGGCCAGGAGATCGAGCAGTTCGGACTGGCCATTGCCCGCAACGCCGGCAAGCCCCAGGATTTCGCCGGCGCGCACCTCGAAGCTGACATCGTCGAGACGGCGCACGCCCTGCCGGTCGCGCCAGCTAAGGCCCTCCGCTGAGAGCGCCACGGCGCCGGGGCGGGCGGGCACGCGCTCGGCGCGCAAGGTGACGGCGCGCTCGACCATGAGCGAGGCCAGTTCCTCGCGGCTGGTCGTCGCCGTCTCACGGTGGGCGACCATCCGGCCACGCCGCATCACCGAGACGCGGGTGCTGAGCGCCATCACCTCGCGCAGCTTGTGGGTGATGAGCACCACCGTGACGCCGCGGTCTCGCAGGGTGCGTAGAATGTCGAAGAAACGGTCGGTCTCGGCAGGGGTGAGGACGCCCGTGGGCTCGTCGAGGATGAGCAGGCGCGCGCCCGCACGCAGCGCCTTTAAGATCTCGACGCGCTGTTGCAGCCCAACGGCCAGATCACCGACCACGGCGTCCGGGTCGACCTCAAGGCCGTACTCAGCCGAGAGACGCGCCAATTCGTCCCGTATCGCACGCCGCCCCGGCGCAAGGCGAAAGCCGCCCTCATGGCCAAGAGCGACGTTCTCCAAAACGGTGAAGGTCGGCACCAGCATGAAGTGTTGATGCACCATACCAATGCCAAGCGCGATGGCATCGGCGCTGGAGCGGATCGCCACCTCGCGCCCATCGATCTCGATACTGCCAGCATCGGCAGTGTGCAGACCGTAGAGCATGGAGACCAACGTCGATTTGCCCGCCCCGTTCTCGCCGATGATGGCATGGATGGTGGCGGGCGCGATCTCCAGATCGATGCGATCGTTGGCGAGCACGGCGCCGAAGCGTTTGGTCAGCCCCTTGAGGCGCACGGCAGGCAGCGCGCCTGCCTCGGTCTTGGCCACCATCGCGACCACCCCGATGGGCGCTCAGAACGGGCAGGTGCTGTCGGCGGTGTAGTCGTGGACGACAACCTCGCCCGAGACGATCGCAGCCCGCGCCGCCTCGACCGCCGCCTTGACCTCCTCGGTGACGAGCGCGGCGTTATTCTCATCGAGCGCCCAATCGACGCCGTCTTCGGCCAGGCCCAGCACGTTGACGCCGGCGGAGAAGGTGCCGTCCATGGCGTCTTTGAGCGTGTCGTAGGCGGCGACGTCGACGCGCTTGACCATGGAGGTCAGCACCGAGCCCGGGGCGATGGCGTTTTGGTTGCTGTCGACGCCGATGGCCAGCGCTCCGGCATCGGCGGCGGCGCGGATCACGCCGAGCCCGGTGCCCCCGGCGGCGTGGTAGATCACATCGGCGCCGCGGTCGATCTGGGACTGGGCCAGCTCGGCGCCCTTGGTCGGATCGTTCCAGGCGGTTGGGGTGGTGCCGGTCATGTTTTGCAAGACTTCGGCAGCGGGCGTGGCCGCTTTGACGCCCTGGACGTAGCCGCAGCCGAATTTTCGGATGAGCGGGATGTCCATGCCACCGATAAAGCCGACCTTGTCGCTCTCGGAGGTCAGCGCCGCCGCAACGCCGACCAAATAGCTGCCTTCATGTTCCTTGAAGGCGTATTGGCGCAGGTTGGGGCGGTCGAGCCAGGAGACGTCGATGATGGCGAAGTTGCGCTCGGGGTTGTCGGCGGCGACGGCGTCGATGGCATCGGCTTGGGCAAAGCCGACCCCGATCACCAGCGTCGCACCGCGGCTTACCATGCGGCGCATGGCTTGTTCGCGCTGGGTGGCGTTGGTGACTTCGAATTCCATCACCTCGACGCCGGTCTCCTCGATGAAGCGCTTGACGCCGTTCCAGACGCCTTCGTTGAAGGACTTATCGAATTTGCCGCCCATGTCGAAGACGACGGCGGGTTTGAATTCGTCGGCAGCCGATACCATGGGCAGGACGGCAAGGACGAGGGCTGTGAGGATCGAACGCATGGGGGTCTCCCGGATCAAGTGGCGAGGCCGATCTCGGCCAGACGCTCGTTGAGATAGGTCTCGGCGGTTTTCTCGGCCGAGAGCCGCACCTCGGGGCGGGGGTGGAGGAACATGGGCGAGGAAAAGCGGGCGCGGTTTTCGCGCGCCTCTGGATTGACGACGCGGTGGACGGTGGCGGGGTAGTACTCAGCAGTGGCCAGCGCCAGCATATCGCCCGCGTTGATTGCCATCATGCCCGGATCGCACGGCACCTTGTGCCAGCGCCCACTGGTGTCCTGGGCTTCGAGCCCGGGCTCCGAGCCCGCCAGCAGGCAGGTCAGCAGGTTAATATCGCCATGGGCTGCCGCGCGCACCGCGCCGGGCTCGGGGGCTGTGTCGAGGAGCGGGTAGTGCAAAATGCGCAGCAGGTTTTGCGAGGAGCCCGCCAGCATATCCGGCAGCGGCTCGGTGAGGGCCTCGCGCACCTCTGGGGGGCTCTCGTCCTGGAGCCAACCGGCTAGGCGCTCACCGATGGCGACGAGATCGGCATAGAGCGCGCGGGTTTCTTGGCGCAGGCTCTCGGGCAGCGGCGTGTCGGGGTAGACGTGGAAGAACTCCTTCAAGTCCTTGACCTGGCTGTCTTTGGCATTTTCGGAGCGAAACGGAAAATACCCCGAAGCACCGCCCTCGGTACGCGTATGGGCGTGCTTTTCCTCGGTGGCAAAGAACGCGCCCCAGAGCGCATAGAGCCGTTCGATGCGCTCGGGCGTAATCGGATGATCGGTGAGAACGGCAAAGCCGGTCTCGTGCAGCGAGCGGGCAAAGGCGGCGGGCGCTTTGTCATCGGTGTAGGAAACGGTGGCGATATCGAACAAGGCGGTCTGACCTCTGTGGCTTGGGAAACCCTAACAGCCCGGTGCCGCAAGGCAAGCGTTCAACGTCGGGCATGGCCGGGTGCGATGCCGATATTCTGGTGGGCCGGGTAATCTCACATAACGCAGAAGACCAACTGCCTTGGCCATCGCGGTGAAACTGGAGTTTGGGGCATTTGCCAGTCAACGTAGGCCACGCACTCCAAGAGCGTGTGCGGTCGCGATGCCTTGGCCCGTGGAACCTACGGGCTGGTTCGGGATGCACGGGCATTGCTCCAAAGCATGGCGGGCGGTCCTGTTGGCGCGGGTTATGCTGGGGAGGGCTTTGCGCGCCGGCTGGTTTGCCGGTGTGTTTTGGAGCGTGCTTGCATGCTCTAGAGCTTTGCAAAACTCAGAGCATCGTTTTACATAATACATCCGTTGCAGCCTGCTGACCGATGAGTGTAATTTACATAATGAGGTGTAAAATCCCTGTATATTTGGTAGCAACTGTTTCCCGAAAAAACAGAAAATGCTTTTTATATTATACTTAAAGTGGTACGATTGGGATAAATCGTACAATGTGAGGGTCGTCACAATGCCGCTCTACTTCAAAACAACCAATAAATCTGGGACAGGCGGGTCCAAACCAGCATGTAGCATCTCTGTGTATATACAATAGCGCCTTCCCCTTAAACTCCATCAAGGACGCAAACACCCCCAGTGGTAGACATTACCATGAGCAATCATCTGTTTTTGGCCGACGACAACCAGCAATTCCGCCGCTATGTTCGCAAAACTGCTGAACGTAGTGGTTGGACTGTGACGGAATGCGGCGATGGTTATGAACTTTTAACTGCGCTCGATCAGTTCTCGTCGCGTGGCATTGTGATTCTCGATATTGTCATGCCAGGCATGGAAGGGGTCGAGACCCTACAGAATATCGCTGGCATTGATCGCGAGATCCCTCTCTATTTGATTTCAGGGCGCCACCCGACCTATTTGGAATTGGCCAAGCTGTTCGGCGATGCGCATAGTTTGAATATTATCGAGACCCTGTCAAAGCCCATCTCGGCCCAGAGACTACGCGGTATATTTTCAACATGGAAAAATCATTAGCATAGCGCACGTCATAGCCCTCACTTTTCCAAGGCCCGGCGCAAAACGGCAGACAACTCGCTTATCTCTACTGGTTTCATCAGTTGAAAATCATTGGGGTGCACGCCGTTACCATTAATCGCCGCTTCACGGGGATAGCCCGACATCAAGACGATCGGTAAATCCGTGTGCATCTCACGCAATTTCTTAGCCAAATCGGTGCCCTGCATGCCCTCCGGCATCACAATATCGCTCAATACCAAGGAGATCTGAGGGTTGTCCCGAAGCTTCTCCAACGCCTTCGGGCCGCTTTCGGCTTGGAGTACGGTGTAGCCCAGCCGCTGCAACACCCGCTGGATCGTGTGACGCACATCAGCGTCGTCTTCGACCAGCAAGATCGTATCCGCATGCTTTGGCCGCTCCAGCACAGGTTTTTCCGGCGCCTCGACTTTCTGATCGGACGTCACTGGGAAATAGAGCTTTACGGTTGTGCCAACACCTAGCTCCGAATAGAGCCGAATCGCGCCATTCGACTGCTTGACAAAGCCATGCACCATCGACAGCCCCATCCCGGTGCCGATGCCGATCGCCTTGGTGGTGAAAAATGGCTCGATGGCCCGGTCCAACACTTCCGAGGCCATACCAGCCCCAGTATCGGTCACCGCCAACAGCACATAGCGCCCCACGGGAATGTCCTCGCGCCGGCTCTCGATGTACTCATGGCCGATGCTGACGTTGGCCGTCTCGATGGTCAGACGCCCGCCCTGCCCCATCGCATCCCGCGCATTCAGCACCAGATTGAGGATCGCCGCCTCCAGTTGCGGCGCATCGATCCAAGTGTTGCGCAGCCCAGCCGACAAGGTGATGTCGATCTCGATGCTCTCGGGGATCGTGCGCCGGAGCAGGCTGTCCATACTCTGCACCACGGCGTTCAGATTGAGGACTTGCGGGCTCAACTGATAGCGCCGCCCAAACGCCAGCAACTGCCGCGTGAGGCTCGCACCGCGTTTGGTCACATGAAGCGAGTCGCTCAACAGTTCCCGGTCGTCCTCCGCGAGTGGGCTCTCGCTCAGGAGTTCGAGATTGCCAAGGACAACCGCCAGCAGGTTGTTAAAGTCGTGCGCGATACCCCCGGTTAGGCGGCCGATGGCATCGACGCGCTGCGATTGCACCAGTTGCTCTTGCAGGGCGCGGCTCTCGCTCAGATCGATGCTGACCCCGACCAAACGCGACGGCCTGCCCGAGGGCGCGCCCAGCGCGGTAGCGCTCAACCTCGCAATCCGCACCGAGCGGTCGGGGTGGAGGATGCGCAGTTCGGTGTCGAGGTTTTGCCCGCCTTCGCTGGCGCGTCGCAGGTCTTGCTCGGCGCGCTCTTTGTCTTCGGGGTGGACGTGCTCAAACCAGCGTTGCGCGCTCAGCGTGGTTTTGGAGCCAAGCCCAAACAGCGCGCGCGTGCGCTCGTCCAGGATCTTCTCGCCGCTGCCGATATTGCATTCCCAGATGCCAAAGCCCGCAGATTCAGCCGCCAGCAGCATGCGCTCTTTGTCGGTGGCGGCTTTTTCGGCCATGTGCTGGAGCCGCTCCAGCGCGCGCTTGTTGGTGGCGATCAACTGATCGAGTTCATCGCCGCCCTCGGGCGTGACGACATCGCGCACGGTATCGCTCAAGGGTTCGATGGCCGCATAGACGCGCGTGGTGATCAGCCAATGAAACGCGGCCAGCAGTAAGAGCGACAAGACCAGACTGCGCAACAAACCCGAGACGATGATGGAGGAAACCCGCGCGTTGAAATCCATCGCCGCCTCGCGCGGATCGACATGGACGACCAGGCTGCCCACCGTCAGGCCGAGCGGGGGCACACTCAGCAAGCGCTCGGTGACGATGGTCTCGGTGCCGATCAGCGTGGCAAACCAGGGCACGCTGTCAAAGCGGGGGGGGCGTTCGGCGACCGCCAGGGTATCGCCGAAGTCGTCGATGATCTCGGCGCGCACCAGACCTTCGCTTTTGAGCAGGCCGCTGAGCAATTCGGCGGCGGCGACATCGTCGAGGCGGTAAGTCGCGCGTGCGGCAGGGCCTTGGATCACCTCGCTGACGATCTCGCCGCTCTCTGCGACGCGGGCGCGCTCGCGCTGGATGTCGGCCCAGATCTGCCAAAGCGCGAGCAAGCCGCCAACGCCGATTGCCACGATGACCGCTGCGCGGGTCTGCTTGAAGGACAGCCGCCGGGCAAGGGGCAGGCGCGGAATTCTAAACGGCACGGCCAAGGCGGCGTTCACTCGTATTGCGACAGAATTCGCTGGATGGTCCCATCTGCTGCCATGTCTTTGATCGCCGCGCGATACTGCTGTGCCAGCGCCTTGGGAAATTGCGGCCCGGCGACCAAATAGATCGGCGTCTCGAACATGATTTCCCCAGCGATCAACTCCCGCTCGAAGTCCAGTTCCGCCCAGACGCTGGCTGCCAGCGCCTGTGTCAGCAGCCAAGCATCGATCCAGCCTGCGTTCAACTTAGACGCGTTCGTCGCAGGACTACTGACACGCTCCACGTTATCGAATTCCAGCCTCGATAGCAAAGCATCCCCCGTCGAGGCGGTTTCGACGCCGATGCTGCCCAGGCGCCGGGCCTGCCCTAGCGAGTTGATCGGCTGGTCGAGCGATAAAAACCGACCCTTGGCGGTATGGATTGCCGAGATCCATTGAAAGGCGTTCTCGCGCTCGGGGTTGCGAAACAGCGCTGGCATCAGCGTGTCGGGCTGGCGCTGTACGGTTTTAAGAGCACGGCGAAACGGCAGGAATTCCAACGCGATGCCGCGATTAAGCCGTGCTGCGGCAGTTTGCAGGATTTCGATGGCCAGCCCTGGTTTGGCGCTGTCATCGATCATCAGCGGCGGATAATAGGCCGCAACGACCCGGTCCAGCGCCCGCTCGCTCGCCCAAGCCGGCACGAACTGGGCCCACCAGATCAGCGCCGCGAGCAACACGCGGGCCACGCTATCGCGACGCGGATTTATCATACGCAGGCGTCGTGGCGACGATCATGGAACGCAAAGACCATACCTTAGAGTATCGCAAGCATGGGCTGGGTACCAGTGCGCTTATGACACAGAATTGCACTTCGCGAATCACCGCAGCCAGGCGCAGCGGCCTCCCGCTCCATCGACGCCCCGCACGTTCCACGAAGGCCGTGACCTTTGTCGTATCGCCTCCTAAATTGCGCCACGACAGCAGGCCAGTTTTTATCCAGCCCCCGACCAAGCCGGAACCCCTGGCAGACAGGGCTGCAAGCGGGGCAAATCGATCGGCGCGATGACACAGACACCCACAGTAAGTCCGATGACACAGGACGTTTCCTGGAATTCCCGCGTCTCCGTCGCCCCGATGATGGAGTGGACCGACCGCCACTGCCGCACCTTCCACCGCCGCTTCTCGGCGAAGGCGCTGCTCTACACCGAGATGATCAACGCGGCGGGGCTGGTGCTCGGCGAGGCGGACTGGCTGCTCGATCACAGCACCCATGAACACCCCCTGGCGCTCCAACTCGGCGGCTCGGACCCCGACATCCTGGCGCGCGCAGTCGAGCGCGCGCAGCCCTTTGGTTTTGAGGAGATCAACCTCAACGTCGGCTGCCCCTCGGACCGGGTGCAATCGGGGGCGTTCGGGGCCTGTCTGATGCGCGATCCGGCGCTGGTGGCGCGCTGTTGTGCGGCCATGCGGGCTGCCAGTGGCCCGAGTGGCCCCGAGATCACCGTCAAATGCCGCCTGGGCGTCGACGAGCAGGTGCCCTTTGAGAGCCTGCCGCGCTTTATCGATACCGTGGCCGAGGCGGGCGTGCGCCGTTTTATCGTCCATGCCCGCAAGGCGTGGCTGCAGGGGCTCTCGCCCAAAGACAACCGCACGATCCCGCCGCTCGACTACGCCTTGGTGGCCGAGGTGGCGCGCGCGCGCCCTCAGCTCTGGATCACGCTCAACGGCGGCATTGCCGATCTGGAGGCCGCACGCCTGCATCTGGAGCGCTTTGACGCCGTGATGATCGGGCGCGCCGCCTATCACAATCCGGCGGCGATCCTGGGCGGGGCCGATGCCCTGGTGAGCGGCACCCCCCTGCCCACCGTCGCACCCGAGAGCGCGGTGCGGGGGATGCTGGGCTATATCGAGGCCGAGTTGCAGCGCGGCACGCGCTTGCACGCCATCACCCGCCACATGCTCGGCGCCTTTCAAGGCCGGCGCGGCGCGCGGCGCTGGCGGCGTTTGCTCTCAGAGGAGGCAACCCGCCCCGGTGTCGGCCCCGAGTTGATCGAAAGGGCCCTCTCGGCCATCGAGCCGCCGCTGGCCGGGGCGGCGGAGTGAGCGTGCACGAGGCGGCACTGGCGACGTTCTACCGCCGCGGCTTTGTCCATCTCAAAGCCGATGCTCCGCTCACTGCCTGGGCTGCGGCAGCGCGCCCGGTGGCCGAGCGCCTGCTGGCCGATCCGGGCCACCGCCGCGACTGGCTGCGCTGTGGGGGCACGTGGTTTGCCGGGGTCAATCTGTTTCCCAACGCCGCCGATGGCTCGGTCGCGGCGGAGGGCGTGCCGGCGCTGGCGGGAGAGGCGGTGGGCTTTATCGCTCGGCTGGGGTTCGATACTGTTGCTTGGGATGCGGCGCAGATCTCGGTCTGTCTTCCGGGCTACCCCCAGCCTTGGGAGGCTGAGAGCGAGGCCAACTTCCGCTACCGCCGTGATCGCGATGCGGCCCATGTCGATGGTCTGTTGCGCGATGGGGCGCGGCGGCGCTCGGTTGGCGAGGCGCATGGGTTTTTGCTCGGCATTCCTCTGGTCGAGACCCCGCCTGGGGCGGCGCCTTTCGTGATCTGGGAGGGCTCGCATGAGGTGATGCGGGCCGCCTTTGCGGCGCGCCTGAGCGGGATTGCCGCGTGTAATTGGGCCAAGGAGGACGTGACCGAGGCGTATGTCGCTGCGCGCAAGCAAGCCTTTGCGCAGTGCCCGCGCGTCGAAGTCCATGCCCGTCCGGGCGAGGCCTATGTCGTACACCGTCTAACGCTGCACGGTGTAGCGCCTTGGCGCGAGGAGGCTTTTGACGGGGCGCGGATCATCGCCTATTTCCGCCCCGACCCAAGGCCCGGCGACGACCTCGGCTGGTGGCTTGCCATGCCCTGAACGCCCTGCACCACGGCTTCGGGAGTGGAGGCGTGCTCCACATCGCGGCCAAGGTAAGCGCGGTTTGGCTCAAGCTTTGCCGCGTAGCACTGCGAGAAGGCCGAGGGCGCTCAGCATCAGTGCGAAGGCGGGCGGCAAGGGGATGGGGCGCGCCTCAAACAAAAACGCCCGCCCTGCCGCGGCCTGATCGAGCTGCGCGCCGACCAGCACCTGCCCCCCAAAGACATCGAGCGCATCGCCAAAGAAATCGCCCGCCCCCGGCTCGGGATCGTCGAGGATCTGAAGCAGTGCGCCGGTCTGGGCATCGAAGAGGAACACCAGCCCCGCGCCCGCACCGTTGGTGTTGTCGTTGGAGGCGCCGATGGCGATCAGGCCGTCATCGAGCGCCAGTGCCTCGCCAAAGGCATCGCCGATGCCGGGATTGGGATCGGCAAAGCTCTGCAACAAAGTGCCGGTCTGAGCGTCGAACAAAAACGCCTCACCGGAGGCATTGCCGGCGGGATCGCTGAGCGGGGCACCGACGAGCACCAGCGTGCCGTCCAGATCGACGGTGTCGCCAAACAGATCGTTCACCACCGGCACCGGATCGGCAAAGCTGGAGAGCAGGCTGCCTCCGGCGTCGAACAAGAACGCCTGCCCGGCATTGAAGCCGAAGGTGTCGTCGCCGGCGGCGCCGATCAGGATGGAGGTGCCGTCGATGGCCAGGGCATCGCCGAATTCGTCGCCCGCGCTCGGATTGGGGCTGTCGAAGGTTTGCACCAAGGCGCCGGTGTCGGCGTCGAACAAAAACGTCTGCCCCGCTTCGACCGGCCCCGCCGCAGGCGCACCGATGGTGACGCGCGTGCCGTCGATGGCCACCGCCTCGCCAAAGCCCGCGTCCTGGGTCGGGTTGGGATTGGCGAAGGTTTGCAACAAGGCGCCAGTGTCGGCATCGAACAGATAGGCCCGCCCCGCGCCAGGCGCGCCGACGTCCTCGCCCGAGGCGCCGATCAGCACGCGGTTGCCGCTCAGCGCCACCGCATCGCCAAAGCCGTCCTCCTCGGCGGGGTTGGGGGCGTCGAAGGTCTGGAGCAGTGCGCCGCTCTCGGCAAAGAGGAACGCTCTGCCAGCCTCGCGCGCGTTGGTGGAGTTGGCCTGGGCGCCGATCAACACGCGGCCTTGATCGATGGCGACGGCGGCAGCGAAGTTGTCGCCCGGTTGGCCGGCGGCATCGGCGAAGATAACCGTGGGCGTGAGCGGCACCGCCTCGGCGAAACTGGCCGCACCAGCCAGCGCCAGCGCGGCAGCCACCAGCCTCATTTGCCCAGCCTCATTTGCGCAGGAGACGCGGCGCTCTGAGCGCGATCACCCCAGTGGCCAGCAGCCAGAACGCCGCCGGCAGCGGGATCGGCGGCACGTTGGCCGTACCGGAGAGGGTGATCGAGTTCTGCGGCACGACGATGGAGAAGTTGGTGATGGCCGAGAACGGGCCGAAGCCGCCGCTATCGGTGAAGACCGCGGAGGCGATCAGGCCCAGCGTCAGATCCGCATCGGTCAGATCGGCAACCAGCGGCGCTGAGGAAACCGAGGTGTTGACAACGAATTCGCCCACTGCGTCCTCAATGGAGAACACTCTGTTGTCGGTGTCGGTGATGATGGGGCTGCCGTCGATGAACAGTTCGAATTCGTACTCGAACCGGGCCGGACCGTTTAGGTCGGCCATCAGGGTGAAGTCGAGGTCCGCAGTCAGCACCTCGCCAGCCTCGGCGGTGATAGTGCCTGGTGTCGTGAACTCGACGAACACAAAGGAGCGCGGGCCGCCGACGGTGGCATTGCCTGCTAAGCTGACCGAGTTGGTGCCGTTACCGGCAAAGGGTGCGAGCGCAGTGGTAACCGGCACGGATGGATTGGTATCGACTGCAGGCGGGGCGGTGACCTGGACGTCTTCGCCACCACTGAAGGTGAAGGTCGCGGCCTGAGCCTGGAAGGCGAAAGCACTGGCTGCGAGTGCCAGGAGAGAAAGAGCGGGTCTCATCGGTTGATCACCTTCTGTGTTTTCTTTCTGATTGATCAAGGATCGCGCATGGTGCGTCAAGCGGATAACGCGTGTTCCAGGGTGCGCGTGATGTTTCGATCTGCAATCGGTTTCCTGCGGCAATCCTGCCAAGAGCGATGCTTGCATCCTGCGCGATGCCGGGAGTAGGCTTGATGCATCGCACAAGTCCCGCCCGAAGAGGACCTCCATGGACATCCACACCGTCGGCGTCATCGGCGCCGGTCAGATGGGCGCCGGCATCGCACAGGTGTTTGCCGTCTCGGGCTATGACGTGCTGCTCAACGACGTCAGCCAGGAGCGCCTGGAGGCCGGGCTTGGCCGCATCGAGAAGGGGCTCAAGCGCTCGGTCGAGCGCGGGCGGCTCTCGGAAGAGGACTGCACCGGCGCGCTCAACCGTCTCTCAGGCACCACCGATCTCACCACCCTCGGCCCGCGCGATCTGATTGTCGAGAGCGCCATCGAGGACGAGCACATCAAATCCGAGATCTTCGCCGCTCTCGCACCGCATTTGGGCGAACAGACCCTGCTCACCACCAACACTTCCTCGATCTCGATCACACGCCTTGCCTCGCGCACCGACCGCCCCGAGCGCTTCATGGGGTTGCATTTCATGAACCCGGTGCCGGTGATGACGCTGGTCGAACTGATCCGCGGCATCGCCACCGACGACACCACCTATCAGGCGCTCTCCAAAGTCGTGGCAGCGCTTGGCAAGACGGCTGCGAGCGCCGAGGACTTCCCGGCCTTCATCGTCAATCGCATCCTGCTGCCGATGATCAACGAGGCGGTCTACACGCTCTATGAGGGCGTGGGCACGGTCGAGAGCATCGACACCGCCATGAAACTCGGCACCAACCACCCGATGGGCCCCTTGGAGTTGGCCGATTTCATCGGTCTCGATACTTGCCTCTCGATCATGCATGTGTTGCACGACGGTCTGGCCGACACCAAGTACCGTCCCTGTCCGCTCCTGGTCAAATACGTCGAAGCCGGCTGGCATGGGCGCAAGGTTGGGCGCGGCTTTTACGACTATCGCGGCGAGCGCCCCATCCCGACCCGCTGATCCGGGACCGCTTGAGCCGCACACCCTCTGGCAGAAAGCGAGACCCCGATGAACGACGCCCCGAAAGCCGATGCTCCCGAATACGTGCCGCCCAAGGTCTGGACCTGGGACAACGAGAGCGGCGGCCGCTTCGCCAGCATCAACCGCCCCATCGCAGGCCCAACCCACGACAAGGCACTGCCGGTCGGCAAGCATCCGCTCCAACTCTATTCGATGGCCACGCCCAACGGCGTCAAAGTCACGGTGATGCTGGAGGAGTTGCTGGCCGCCGGCCACACCGGTGCCGAGTACGATGCCTGGCCGATCAAGATCGGTGACGGCGACCAATTCTCCAGTGGCTTTGTCGCGGTCAATCCCAACTCCAAGATCCCGGCGCTGCACGATCACTCCGGGCCCGAGCCGGTACGCGTCTTCGAATCCGGCGCGATCTTGCTCTATCTGGCCGAGAAGTTCGGCGCGTTCGTCCCCGCCTCAGGCCCCGCGCGCGCCGAGTGCCTCTCGTGGCTCTTCTGGCAGATGGGCAGTGCGCCCTATCTGGGCGGGGGCTTTGGCCACTTCTACGCCTATGCGCCCTTCAAGCAGGAGTACCCGATCAACCGCTTCGCCATGGAGACCAAGCGCCAGATGGATGTGCTCAACCGGCGCCTCGGCGAGAGCCGTTTCATTGCGGGCGAGGACTACACCATCGCCGATATGGCGATCTGGCCCTGGTACGGCGTGCTGACCACCGGCAAGATCTACGATGCGGCCGAGTTTCTCGCGGTGCATGAGTACACCAACGTGATCCGTTGGCACGAGGAGATCGCAGCCCGCACGCCCGTCCAGCGCGGGCGCATGGTCAACCGCCTGTCGGGCCCGCCCGAAGAGCAACTCCACGAGCGCCACGACGCCAGCGACTTCGACACCAACACCGAGGACAAGCGCGCCGCTGGATAGCCGCCGGGGACAAAGCCCCTGTTTTGACGGGCGCGCTGGCATGGCCGGGCGCGCCCGATCCGGCTCGTGCTTGGGATGCCAGAAAAGCCGCTCAGCGCGACAGCCCGGCATGGAGCGCCGGCGCATCGAGGGCGGCAAAGCCGTAGTGGCGCAGCCAGCGTAGATCGCTGTCGAAGAAGGCGCGCAGGTCCGGGATGCCGTATTTCAGCATGGCGATCTACGCTGGCTGCGCCACTACGGCTTTGCCGCCCTCGATGCGCCGGCGCTCCATGCCGGGCTGTCGCGCTGAGCGGCTTTT
>JBCDHK010000021.1:0-21903 GCA_038750185.1 Pseudomonadota bacterium | reverse complement strand
GCAGGCACGGTTGGAGCGAGCGGCTCGGGGAAGCGGCAGACGACGCGCAGGCGTTCGCTGGTGTCGCCGCCGTTGTCTTCGTTGGCGACATCGACCTGGAGCACGCCGCCCTCCTCGGCAACGATGCGGCGCACGAGAAAGAAGGTCGGGCTGCGGATCTCGATGCGGGGCTGCTCGCTGCCGGGCTGGGGGGTCACGGTCTCGCTGGTCAGGATCTCGACCAGGGTGTCGATGCGGCGGGCGATGAGACGCACTTCGCCGCCGCGCCCGCAGCGGTGGATGGCATCGGCGGCAAGATTGAACACGATCTGGCGCAGCCGCGCCGGAGCGATATCCAATAGGCCGACCGAGCCTTGTAGATCGAGCACCAGATGGATGCGGTTTTCAATGGCGCGCTTTTCCAGGAGGCTCACCGTCATGGCCAGCACATCCTCGACCGATTGGCCCGGCTCCTCGCCCTCCTGGGGGTCGATCTGGAGCGAGGCCAGTTCGGTGACCTCGGAGACGGTGTCTAGCAGTTGGGAGGCGGCCTCCAGCACGCCGGAGACATAGCTTTCCTGGCGCTCGTTGAGGGTACCAAAGCGCGGGTTTTGCAGCAGTTCGCCAAAGCCGAACACGGTGTTGAGGGGCGTGCGCAGGCGATGGGAGATCTGATCGAGGACGGCAGCGCGCATCTGCTCGGCCGCCTCCAGGGCTTCGTTGCGGTCTTGCAGGGCGGCGGCGATGCGCTCGCTGTCGGTGACATCGGCAAAGACGGCCATGGTGGAGCCATCGGGAAGCGGCGCGAAACGCCCGCCCAGGATGCGCCCCGAGCCCATGGTGATGCGCGCGGTCAGCACCTCGCGCGCGCCCTCGCCGGTGGCGAAAGTGGCGATGCGGTCCCAGATGTCGGTGTCGACGGTGAGCCCGCGCGCCAGGGTGCAAAAGTCGCTGACGTGGGTCTGAGGGGCCATGATGGTCTCGTCGGTGTGCCAGATTTCGTGAAAGGCGGCATTGACGTAGCGCAACGTGCCGTTGGCGCCGAACACGGCCAGCCCCTCGCCAAGACAATCGAGGGTGGAGTGGATCAGGTCGTCCATGTGGCGGTTGCGCTGTTCGAGGCGCATGCGCTCGGTCACATCATCGAACACGAAGGCGAGCGAGCCCTGGGGATGGGGGCGAGCCAGCACGCGGATGGTGGTGCCGTCGCCCAGCGTCCAAAGCTCTTCGTAATCGGCCGAGCCGACGTCGTCGAGCAGCGCGAGCAAGCGCGTGCGCCAATCGTGGTAGTCGCGCAGATCGGGGATGCGCCGCCCGGCGCGCAGGTTGTCGAGGATCTCGCGCAGGTGGGGTTTGCGCGCAAGCCAGGTCGGATCGAGCTGCCAAAGGGTGACGAGAGCCGGGTTGAAGAGCGCCAGCGCCCCATCACGGTCGAAGATCGCCAGGCCGACGGTGAGATGGGCGAAAGTCTCGGTCATGGTCTGGACGAACTGGGTCAGCGAGCGCTCGGCGGTGAGCGCGCCGGAGGCGTCGACGGCAAAGCCCAAGCGGCCCTGTTCTTCGGTGGCGACCTCGCTGATCTGGAGGGGGATGCGCTGGCCATCGGGGCGGGCGATGTCGAGGCGCACGGCCAGGGAGGGGCTGCGCGGGCCGAGGCTGGGTGCGGGAGCGGCATTGGCCGGATGGCGCGCGACCATGGCGGCGACCTCGGCGGCGCCTACCCCGGCGGTGTCGCTGCCGATGCGCCCGTCTGCCCAGAGTACGCCGCCCTTGCCGTCGCGCTCCCAGACCAAGAGGGGCGCGCTGTCGAGCAGGCGGTGGACGGGATCGCGGCGCGGGGGCGTGGGCTCGGGATCTTGGGTGAGGCGGGTGTCGGCGAGGGCGCTGACGTCGCTCAGCACGAGGCGGATCAGGGCGCCGCGGGGGCCGAGTTGGGCGAGGTAGGGGGTGCCGGTGGTGCTGTGGCAGAGCAGCTCGGCCTCTTCGCCGGTGGTCTCGGCGCGGGCTAGAGCTTCGGCGAGACCCGAGCCCTCGAACTCACGCTGGAGTGCCTGGGCGACGGGCTTGCCCTTACGCAGCGCGAGCAGGTGTTCGGCGTCGGCGGAAAGCTCGGCAACTTTGCCGCTGCGCACGAGAATGGCGGTGCCGGCAAAACGCTCCAACGTGGTGATGCGGGCAAACTGACGGGTACGCACGGCAAAGCCGGTCGCGACGAATAGCGTCACGGCGAGGGCGGCGGTCACGATCCAGACGTCATCGAGCATCGAGGAGACCCAAGCAGGCAAAGGTTTCCGGACCGTAAACAATCCTTCTTTTAGTTAAATCTATCATAAATGTGAAATTAGTTCTTTTGTCCCATGATACCATAGTGAATAATAAGTAAAGCACGGCCTGTGACACGGCGCGCCGAGCCTTTTTTCTCCACAGGTACAGCAGGATTTTGGGCATCACGCCGTTGAACTCGCCCTGGCGTGGTATAGTGACGGCCAGCCTACAACACAGGATTGTATCGACGATTGCCCCCAAGGGCTGCGCGCTGCTCTTCTGTCGGAACTTCGATGCTGTCCGGTGGCCAGCGGATTTCGATGATCGCACCCGGAGGATGGGCCAATTCGGGCGGCAGCATCAGGCGCTGGCGCCGGCGCATGGCGTCGGAGCCATTGGCAAAGGCCAGCGTGCCACCGGTGCGCTCCAACAGGGTGCGCGCGATGAACAGCCCAAGGCCCATGCCTTCGTATTCGGCAGCATCGCCCGCGCGCGAGCCGCGGGCACGCGTCGAGACATAGGGCTCGCCGAGGCGGGGTAGGATGTCCTCGGAAAAGCCCGGGCCGTCATCGCCCACAGCCACGCGCAGACCGTCCTCGGAGGAGACGATGTCGATCCAAACCGTCTCGGCGGCGAAATCGACCGCGTTTTGGATCAGATTGCGCAGGCCATGGATCAGTTCGGGCATGCGGCGCACGTGGGGCTGTTCCTCGGCGGCCTCGGCAAGCGGCAAGCCATCGACGCGGATCACCAGGTGTTTGCCGCGCTCGGCGTGGGGCTGGGCGGCTTCTTCGACCACGGCCGAGACCGGGGCGTGACGCAGGTGGTCGTCCTCGCGTTTGCTGCGCGAGAGATCGGCCATGATCTCGCCACAGCGCTCGGCTTGCTCGCGGATGAGACGGGCATCCTCGGCCAGATCCTCGTCGTGCTTGAGTTCGCGCGCCAGTTCGCCCGCCACTAGCTTGATGGTCGCCAGCGGCGTGCCGAGTTCGTGGGCGGCGGCGGCGGCGATCCCGCCGATGGCGGCAAGGCGCTGCTCGCGCGCCAGGGCGATCTGGGTGGCGGTCAGCGCTTCGGACATGCGAAAGCCCTCAACCGCGACACGCCGGACATAGAGCGAGAGAAACACCACCCCGATCGCCACCGCCACCGCCAGTCCGCCCGCATAGAGCCCGGGCACTTGCAAGCGCGTGCCATCGAGCAGATAGAGCGGCAGCGGCGCCCAAAGGAGGAGCGGCAAAGCGGCCAGTGCCGCCACCCCCAGCACCAGCGTCGAGCGAATGCGCAAGGCCGTGGCCGAGATCGTCACCGGCGCCAGGATCAGCACGGAGAACGGATTGTCCATGCCGCCCGTCAACATGAGCAGCGCGACAAGCTGCGCCAAATCGAAAAACAGCGACAACATGGTGCCGCGTTCGCTGAGGCGCTTTTCCGCTGGATGGGTGAGATAGGCGACCAGATTGACCGAGACCGAGGCCGAGATCACCAGCGCACAGAGCGTGAGCGGCAGATCGAAGTCATAGAACCGCGAGGCCAGCAGCACCGCCGCACTTTGGCCGGTGATCGCCAGCCAGCGCAACACAATGAGCGTGCGCAGCCGCACCCAGTCGCCCCGCGCCCGGCCGTTGAAGAAGCTGTGACTTGCGCTCTCGCTAAACATGATATTCTGCTGGTGAAAGTATGGCTCCAGCACGCTTTGGAAAGCGCGGGGCTTGTAGCCTGGGTGTATGACCCCTTCCTTCATAGTGATGCAACCGCCAGGGAGCCTGATCTGATGCACAAAATCCTGACCATTGCCGCCGCTGCCAGCGCTGGGGCCATTACTGTGGGTGCTGCGTTGTTGCTGATCCCGGCGGAGGAGCCGCCGCTGCCGCTGGTCGAGGGTGCGGTCGATATCGGTGGCGCTGATCTGGGGGGGGCGTTCGAGTTGACCGCCCACACCGGCGAGCGCCTCACCGACACGGCGCTGATCGACGGGCCGACATTGATCTACTTCGGCTACACCTACTGCCCTGACGTCTGTCCCATCGACACCCAGCTCATGGTCGAGGCGGTCGATATCCTGGCCGAGCGCGGCATCGAGGCGACGCCGGTGTTCATCACCGTCGATCCAGCGCGCGACGACGTCGATTCGCTGTCCTATTTTGCCAACGCCATGCACGACGACATGATCGCCCTCACCGGCAGCGACGCCGACATCGCCGCCGCGGCCAAGGCGTATAAGGTCTACTATCAGCGCGTCGATAACGGCGGCGCGGCGGGCTATCTGATGAACCACACCGCCTTTACCTACTTCATGATGCCAGACGGCATCGCCGGGTTGTTCCGTCATGCAACGACACCCGAGAACATGGCCACGCAGGTCGAGCGCGTCCTAAAGCGCGATGGTCTGAGCTGATCGCGAGAACGCTTTTTCGTCACGCGACAAATTGACAGTGCCGCCTCTTGTGGAGAATATCATTACGCAACATAATTTCCGTCTTTAAGAAAGATGGTCACCACGAGGGGGAGACGGCGATGTCACTAGCTCAAGCCCGTACCGAGATCGGCGAGGACAACACGTTGTTGCTCGTCGATGACGACGCGCCGTTTCGCCAGCGCTTGGCGCGCGCCATGGAAAAACGCGGTTTCGAGCCCGTGCTGGCCGAGAGCGTGGCTCAGGGCTTGGAAGTCGCGCGCAGCCAGCCACCGGCTTATGCCGTGGTCGATCTGCGCCTTGAGGACGGCAATGGTCTCGATGTGGTCGAGTTGTTGCGCGAGGTCCGCCCCGAGTGCCGGGTGATCGTGCTGACCGGTTATGGTGCCATCGCCACGGCGGTGGCCGCGGTAAAGATCGGCGCCATCGACTATCTCTCTAAGCCCGCCGATGCCGACGACATCGAAAACGCACTCCTGACCAAAGGCGAGCAAAAGCCGCCCCCGCCCGAGCACCCCATGTCGGCGGACCGAGTGCGCTGGGAGCATATCCAGCGCGTGTTCGAGCTGTGTGATCGCAACGTCTCCGAGACCGCGCGCCGCCTCAACATGCACCGCCGTACGCTACAGCGCATCCTGACCAAACGCTCGCCGCGCTAGACGTGGAGCGCATCCGCGCGAGTTTTGCGCGCCAGGGGCTGATGACAACGCTTGGCGCGGCGCTGGAGCGTGTCGAGCCCGGCCATGTTACCATCACCGCGCCGATCCGCCCCGAGATCGCCCAGCAGCACGGCTTTGCCCATGCCGGGGCGACGTTCGCTCTGGCCGACAGCGCTGCGGGCTATGCTGCGCTTTCGACCATGGCTGAGGGCGCCGAAGTCCTCACCGTCGAGATGAAGATCAACCTGCTCGCCCCTGCCGACGGCCTGCGCCTGCTCGCCCACGGCGAGGTGGTGCGGGCTGGGCGGCGTCTTGTGGTGGTGCGCGCTATGGTAGAGGTCGAGCGCGCAGATGGTAAGCGGCGCGAGGTCGCGCTGCTCCAGGGCACCATGATCCCGGCGTGAGGCGGGAGGGCGGGCAGGCCGCCCCCTGCCCTTCTCAGCCCGTCCTTCTCAGCCAGTATGGCCGTCGAACAACGCGCGGTACTCGCCATAGCCCTCGGCTTCCAGCTCAGCCAGCGGCACAAAGCGCAGCGAGGCCGAGTTGATGCAATAGCGCTGACCGGTCGTCTCGCGCGGGCCGTCGGGGAAGACATGGCCCAAGTGGCTGTCACCGTGCTTGGAACGCACTTCGGTGCGGGTCATGAGCAGCGAGCGATCGGTCTTCTCGACGATATGCTCGGCCTCCAGCGGACGGTCGAACGACGGCCAGCCGCTGCCGCTGTCGTATTTGTGCACCGAGGCAAACAGCGGCTCGCCCGAGACCACATCCACATAGAGCCCCGGCTCCTTGTTGTCCCAGTACTCGTTCTGGAACGGACGCTCGGTGCCGTCGTTCTGGGTGACGCGGCGCTGCTCTGGGGTGAGTTTGGCCAGCGCTGCTTCGGATTTGGCATAGGTCTTGGTGTCGGTGGACATCGTCTCTCTCTCCTGTCGTGGCGTTGGGGGACGATATATGGACGCCGCCCGCGCACTGCCAGCACTAGAGCATATTCTGATCGATTGGGCTCGCTCAGCCTGCTCTAGCATTTTATTGTGCCGCGATTTCTTAACCATCAGCCTGCTTAAGGCTGGTTGGAAATCACTCTAACGCACCGCCGTCATCAGGTAGTTGATCGACAGATCGCGCGCTGAAAGCCGCCAGTCGCGCGCCAGCGGATCGAACACCATGCCGCGGCGGTCGACTGGCTCCAGCCCCGCGTCCTCTAGCATGCCCGCCAGCGCGCGCGGCGTGACGAAGCGGCGCCAGTCGTGGGTGCCGCGCGGCAACAGCCCGAGCACGTATTCGGCGCCGATCACGCCAAAGGCGAGGGCTGCGGGCGTGCGGTTGAGCGTGGAGACGATCATCAGGCCGCCCTCAGCCACGACACCGGCCACCTCGCGCAAAAAGCCGGGCTGGTCGGGGACGTGTTCGATGACCTCCATGGCAAGCACGACATCGAAACGCGCACCGGCTGTGGCCAGATCGCCGGCACGCTCGGCACGGTAGTCGATCTCGAGCCCGGCCGCCGCGGCATGGGCGCGCGCCACCGGCAGTGCCGCGCCAGCCGGATCGAGCCCGGTCACCGACGCACCAAGGCGCGCCATCGGCTCGCTCAGCAAACCGCCACCGCAGCCGACATCGAGCACGCGCAAGCCCTCGAACGGGCGCACGCCGCCGCCCTGGCGGCCAAACTGCGCGCGCGTCTGCGCCACGATATAGCCGAGCCGGCAGGGGTTCATGGCATGCAGCGGCGCCGCCGGTCCCTTGGGATCCCACCACTGGGCAGCCTGAGCCTCGAACTTGGCCACTTCGCCCGGATCGACCGTCTCGTTCTCGCCCATCGCCGTTCCGCCCGTGCTCCGTCGCGTACCTTGCATCGCCGCGCCCCTTCAAATAGGCCAGACAAGGTGCCGGGTACAGAGGGCCAGCCCCACCGGTGCGAAAACCCCCAGACGCCCCAGGAGTGCGTGCCCCATGGCCGAACCGCGCCTCTATCCGCAACTCGAACCCTACCAGCGCTTCCACCTCGAAGTCGCCGGCGGGCACGAGATCTACGTGGAGCAGTGCGGACGCGGCGACGGCACGCCGGTGATCGTGCTCCACGGCGGCCCCGGTGCCGGGTGCAGCCCCTACATGCGCCGCTTCTTCGATCCCAGGCGCTACCGCATCGTGCTGTTCGACCAGCGCGGCTCCGGGCGCTCGCGCCCCCAGGGTGGGCTGGAGAACAACACCACCTGGGATCTGGTACGCGATATCGAGGCAATCCGCACCCGCCTCGGCATCGAGCGCTGGCAGGTGTTCGGTGGCTCCTGGGGCTCGACCTTAGCGCTCCTTTATGCCCAGGCCTATCGCGAGCGGGTCTCGGCGCTCCTCTTGCGTGGTGTCTTCACCATGACGGCGGGCGAGTTGGAGTGGTTTTACGGCGGGGGCGCGGCGCGGTTTTTCCCCGAGCCGTGGGAGGACTTCATCGCGCCGATCCCAGAGCAGGAGCGCGACGATCTGATCGGTGCCTACTATCGCCGCCTGACCGGCAAGGACACCGCCGAGCAGATCCGCTTTGCCCGGCCCTGGGTGCGTTGGGAGAGCGCGACGGCCTCGCTGCGCCCCTCACGCGCGGGGCTGGTGGATGGTGCGCATGCGCGCTCGTTTGCCCGGATCGAGTGTCACTACTTTCGCCATCGCGGCTGGCTGGCCCAGGACGACCAGATCCTGAACGATATGGCACGCATTGCCGATATCCCCGGCGTGATTGTCCAGGGCCGCTACGACATCATCTGCCCGCCAGCTGCCGCCGCGCGGGTGTCCGAGGCCTGGCCGCAGGGGGCGTTGCGGCTGGTCAATGATGCGGGGCACGCACTATCTGAGCCCGGCATCGCCAGTGAACTGCTGCGCGCGACTGAGCGCTTCGCGGAGTATCGCTAGGGCGATTTCAAAGGAGGTGGAAACACCGACTGGCTCGGAAATTTCGACAAAACAATAGCTTATAGCATTTTTCGCGAACTAACGTTTGCGCACAATGCTATAGAGCGATTTAGAGCACGTCGAGCGACCTCATCTGATCCGGACATGCTCCAAGGCAGGCTAGTCTTCCAAGCGGCGCGCCTCATCGACCAGCATGATCGGGATGCCCGAGCGGATCGGAAAGGCCACCCGCGCGGCCCGGCTGATCAGTTCGTGGGCACGCGCGTCATACTCCAGCGTGCCGCCGGAGAGCGGACACACAAGAGCCTCCAGCAACTTGGGGCTGGTGCGCTCGCTGTCCTCTTCGGCGCTTGGCGTGGTCATGACCCGCTTCACTGCACAATGTCGCCACTGCCGCCCGAGGCGATGGCGAACTGCAACAGCGCCATCAGCGTATCGCGGCGATCACCCAGGCGCGGTGCCTCCAAGAGCGCCTGTTTTTCCTCGACGGAGAACGGGCACATGATGGAGAGCGAGTTGATCAGCATCTCCTCTTCGGCCTCGCGCAGGCTGTCCCAGTCCGAGGACAGATTGGCCTGCTCGAAATAGCGCCGCAGCAGGCCGAGGAATTTGTCGCGATCAAAGCCCGGATCGGTCTCGCCGCCATCGAGATCGGCGCCGAAGTCCGTCCAATCGGGCGTCACGCGGCGATAGGGGGTAAAACCGTCGCGCTCACCGGTGATGCGAAAGCGCGAAACGCCGGAGAGTGCGATCAGATAGCGCCCGTCCTCGGTCTCGGAAAACGAGGTGACGCGCCCGGCACAGCCGATCTTGTGCAGGCGCGGCGGGTTGGCGCCCGAACTTTCCAAAGGCTGCACCATGCCGATCAGGCGGTGCTCAGTGCGCAGCGTATCATCGAGCATGGCCAGATAGCGCGGCTCGAAGATGTTGAGCGGCAAGCGCGCGCGCGGCAGCAGCAGCGCACCGGGCAGCGGAAACACGGGGATGACATCCGGCAGATCGGCCGGGGCGAAGCGGCGCGTCATGCGCTCTCCTCTCCAGACAATTTACGCAAAGATCAACGACGACAACCGCCGCCGGCCCTTCTGCGCGATCGGGTCCTTGGGGCCGAGGCTCTCGAACACCGTCATCAGTTGGGCCTTGGCCGCGCCCTCGTTCCAGTCGCGGTCGCGGCGGAACAGTTCGAGCAACTCGTCGATGGCACCGGCGTTGTCCTGGGCGGCCATCAGCGCCACAGCCAGATCGAAGCGGGCCTGATGGTCGTTGGGGTCGCTCTCAAGGCGCGAGCGCAGCGCATCGGTCTCGCCCGAAGCAGAGGCAGCCTGCTCGGCCAGCTCGACCGAGGAGCGCACCGCCACGATTTCGGGCGCCTCGGCGATGGCAGGGGGCACTTGGGCCAACCCAGCCTTGGCGCGCTCTAGATCGTCCATGGCCAGCGCTACCCGGATCATGCCGGCAAAGGCGCGCGGGTTCTCGGGCTCTTCGGCCAGGACGGCGGCGAACACTTGGGCGGCATCGGCGGTCTGACCGGCCTCCAGCATGGCTTCTGCCTGTTCGAGCGCCTCGTCGAGGCCGTTGCCCCCGCCCGCGCTTTGTGCAAGGCGGGTGACGAAGCTCTTGACCTCGCCCGCCGAGACCGCGCCCATGAAGCCGTCGACCGGCTGGCCGTTGACAAAGGCGAACACCGCCGGGATCGACTGGGCACGCAGCTGCTGGCTCAGGATCTGGGCGAGCTGGGGATTGGCCTCGATATCGACCTTGACCAGCTTGACCGCGCCCCGCGTCGCTTTGACTTCGTGCTCCAGAATGGGGGCGAGCGTCTTGCACGGCCCGCACCAAGGCGCCCAGAAATCGACGATCACCGGTGCCTCGCGCGAGGCATCGATCACATCGATCATAAAGCTGGTGTCGGTGGCGTTCTTGACCGCATCGTCCGCCGATGGCGGGCTTGCTCGGTTGCCCAGTTCGAACATCTCTTGTCCTCGTTGCCTGGCGTCTACGCCTCCCTTAAAGGGCTGCGCTGCGGGCTGCAATCGTCCAGCTGATCTCTCACGCGGAAGTGGTATCGGTGCGTTCCAAGGCGGCGAAGTCCACCAAGAACGGATCGTGCCCTGTGAGGTGCAAAAAGCGGATCAGATTTTCGTAGGAGATAGTGAGCGTGGCGCGATTGTGAAGCGGGTGGGCATTGATCTCCCCGTGCAACGAAAGGTCGCGGTCGAGCACCACCCTGATCTGCTCGGGGCCGGCCTGGAGCGCGGCAAAGGGTGTCACTGCGCCAGGGCGCACGCCAAGCGTCTGCCACAGGAGTTCTGGCTTGGCAAAAGAGCAGCCCCGCGCGCCCATGGCCTTCTCCAGATCGCGGATGCGCACGCGGCGGTCCTCCAGGCAGGTGACCAGCCAGAGACCGCCCTTTTTCTCCTTGAGAAACATGTTCTTGACGTGAGCGCCTGGGATATCGCCGCGCAAGCTGCGGCTGTCCTCGACGGTAAAGAGCGGCGGGTGGCTGTGGTGGTGCCAGGGCAGCGCATGCTCGGCGAAGAACGCTCGTAGCCGCGCCTCGGCGTCTTGCTCCTCGGGGCTCATTCGAAGGCGATGCGGTGCGACCAGGTGACGCCGTCCGAGATCACCAGATCCTCAAAACCCAGCAGCTTGGCCAGATCAAACCACGTCGCCTGGCTCTCGATGCGGTTTTCCAGGAAGAACTCGGTGCCGCGGGCGTTGGAGGTCAATTGGGCCAGCACGGCGCGGGCGCGAAACAGGGTGCGGAAGATATCGTCGTCGAGGGCGACGATGATCATGTGCTCGGCCTCACCGCCTTTGGCAAAGATCACAAAGCGCGGGCTCTCGGGCGCGGCGAGTTGGGCTTTGGTGATCTGCGTGATAAAGCCCACGCGCACTTCGCGGCTCGGGCGGGGTGCACGCGCGGCCAGGGTGCGCGAGAACACCTCCTCGCTGCCGACCTCGGGGTAGTAGTAGCCGACCTGATCTTGGTCAGCCTCGGCCTGGGCTGAGGACACGGACATGGCAAGCGCAAGCGCCAGGGCGAGAGTGCGGATCATCGGGGCCTCCTGCTTTGGATCGGGCGCATCAGAGCCGAGGCCGGGGGCCGGTGCAACCCTCCCCGCTCAGGCGTGTTCGTAGGGGTGGCGCTGGGGCAGATGCAGGCGCAGTCTGTCGCCAAGGCGGAGTTGGCCTGGGCGCTCGACCCAAGCCGTCAGCCCGCGCCGGTGGCGCGCAATGCGCGGAAAGGCGAGCCCCTGGCCCGGGTAGTGCGCCTCGATCACCTTGGCGGGGCCGTTGCAGGGGGCGTTTTCGGTATCGGTGACGAGCGCCACGCCGGTGTCTTCTCCGCCCTCGCCTGCGATCAGACGGCTGGCGGGGGGCACGCGCGTCAGATCGGGCAGGCCGCGCACCATCACCGTCGCGCCGAGCCAGTCGGGGGCGAGCGAGGCCACGCCGAGATCGGCGGCGATGGTGGTCAGTTCCTCCTCGGAGACCAGCGAGAGCTGGCGGGTGTTGCGGATTTCGCTAGCGCGCTGGTACTGGCGGCGCACGCGCACGCAGGCCGGGCGGGTCAGGCCGTGGTGGGTGTCGCCGAGGGGGCCGCCCCAGTCGAGATCGAGTGTCTCGACAGCCTCGGCCTCGATGCTCTCGCCACGCCGTACCAGCCCGAGCCAGACGATCTCGGCGTAGAGGGTGGTTGGGTTGAGGATGGTCACACCGCCACCTCGGCCAATGCGCCGCGCAGAGAGTTCTGCGTCGCGCCTTCGATGGCCACGCGCACCACCTCTCCCTTGAGCGCGCTGTCGCAATCGAGGTGGACGGCTTGCAGATAGGGCGAGCGCCCGACCATCTGGCCCGGATGACGGCCCGGTTTTTCGATCAGCACGTCGAGGGTGTGGCCGACGGTCTGAGCGTTGAACTGGCGTTGTTGCTCGAAGAGGAGCGCTTGCAGGCGAGAAAGGCGCTCGGCAGCGACCTCGGGATCGACCTGGGTCTTGGCGTCCGAGGCCGGTGTGCCAGGGCGCGGCGAATAGCGAAACGAGTAGGCTTGCGCATAGCGCACCTCGCGCACGAGCGCCAAGGTGTCCTCGAAATCGGCCTCGCTCTCACCGGGAAAGCCGACGATGAAATCGCCCGAGAGCGCGATGTCGGGGCGGGCTGCGCGGATCTCTTCGAGCAGGCGCAGATAGCGCTCGGCGGTGTGGCGGCGGTTCATGGCCTTCAGAATGCGGTCCGAGCCCGATTGCACCGGCAGATGCAGATAGGGCATGAGCGCCTCGACCTCCGCATGGGCTGCGATCAGATCGGGCTCCATGTCGTTGGGGTGGGAGGTGGTGTAGCGGATGCGCTCCAGGCCGTCGATCTTGGCGAGGCGGCGGATCAGGCGTCCCAGACCCCATTCGCCACCCACACCAGCGCCATGGTAGGCGTTGACGTTCTGGCCAAGGAGCGTGATCTCGCGCGTGCCGCGCGCCGCCAGCGCCTCGGCCTCCTCGACGATGCGCGCGACCGGGCGCGAGGTCTCGGCGCCGCGGGTGTAGGGTACGACGCAAAAGGCGCAAAACTTGTCGCAGCCCTCCTGGACAGTCAAAAACGCCGCCGGCTGGGCGCGGGTGCGCCGGGCTGGCAGGTGGTCGAACTTGTCCTCTTCAGGAAATTCGGTGTCGACTTGGGCCCGCCCCGAGCGCGCGGCGTGCTCGGCCAGGCGCGGCAGACGGTGGTAGGCTTGCGGCCCGACCACCACATCCACCGCCGGCGCGCGCGCGACGATCTCAGCGCCCTCGGCTTGGGCCACACACCCTGCAATGGCGATGGCCATACCGGGGCGCTCGGCCTTGAGCGGCTTGAGACGGCCAATCTCGGAGTAGACCTTCTCAGCCGCCTTCTCGCGGATGTGGCAGGTGTTGAGCACCACAAGATCCGCCTCGGTCGCGTCCTCGGTCGCCTCGTAGCCCGCCGCCGTCAGCGCCGCACTCATGCGTTCGCTGTCGTAGACGTTCATCTGACAGCCGTAGGTCTTGATGGCAAACTTGCGTGGTGTGCTCATGGGGGCTCCCAGGCCACAAAGACGGTGGCCACGAAAAGCGCTGGCCACGAAAAAACGGTGCGGGAGCAGCACTCCCACACCGTCGATGTATCCTCCGCGCCGAGCGCGGGCAAGCGCCAGGGTTGAGGCTTTACGCTTCTTCCTTGGAGGGCTTGCGGCCAAGACCGATCTTCTTGGCCAGATCCTTGCGGGTTTTGGAATAGTTGGGCGCGACCATGGGATAGTCGTGGGGCAGACCCCATTTGGCGCGATATTCTTCGGGGGTCATGTTGTAGGCGGTGTTGAGATGGCGCTTGAGCATCTTGAGCTTCTTGCCGTCTTCGAGACAGATCAGGTGCTCGTCGGTGATCGATTTTTTAATCGAAACGGCGGGTTTGAGCTCGGGCTCGGGCTCGGCTGGGGCACCGTCGAGGCCGGACAGGGTACTGAACACGGTCTCGATCAGACTAGGCAGATCGGCATTGGAGACCGCATTGTTAGACACGTGCGCGGCAACGATGTCGGAAGTCAGGGACAATAGCTCGCTGCGCTCGATTGGCTCTGCGGACATTCTTTTCAGCTCCATTTGGTGGGGTGACGCACGCCTTACCTCCGGATCCGCGATCCACCAGATCAGCGATCTAGCGATTGATTTCCGGATCGGCCAGCTGTCGTTACTCTGGGAGTAGTTATAGGGACGTCATCCGGATATTGAAATAGCTGTTCTGAGTTTTATCGAATTTTTTTTATCAATCCTTACGGATTTTCTCACAGAAACCATTCAATTGCCCTCTGGCCACCGCGCTACTGCTCCAACTACCCCCGACATTGCTCCGGGATGTAGTTCACGCACCAAAAGACGCTCCAGATTGACCGGGCGCGGAAAGTCGAGCCCAACAGCCCGCACAAAGCCAAACCGCGCGTAATAAGGCGCATCGCCCACCAAGACGATCCGCCGCCAGCCGCCCTCGCGCGCGCGCTCCAACACATCATGCATGAGCAGCGCGCCAAGCCCCTCGCCCTGGCGTGTGGGATGGACGGCGATGGGGCCAAGCAACAGCGCGGGCCACTGCGTGGCGATCAACACAGGCCAGACCCGCACACAGCCGGCCAACACATCGTATTCGTCACGCGCGATGCGGCAGAGTGCGGCCACCGGCGCCACCCCCTCGCGCAACTGATAGGAACTGAGCGCCGTACGCCCGGGCGCAAAGGCGAGATCGAGCAGCATCTCGATCTCGGCCTCGTCTTCAGAGCGCTCTGGCAATAGGCGAAACATCGGCTGGCTTGCGCCCCTGGCGCGACGGAGTAGAACGTTCGAGCGCCGTTAGCATGGGCGCCCCCCCAGCGCCAGGAGAGCGAGCATGTTCTACCGCCCCGAAGACGGCCACGGCCTGCCCCACGATCCATTCAAGGCGCTAGTCGCCCCGCGCCCCATCGGCTGGATCTCGACCCTGGACGCCGAGGGGCGGACCAATCTTGCACCCTATTCGTTCTTCAACGGCTGCGGCGACCGCCCGCCCCTGGTGATGTTTGCCCAAACCGGACGCAAAAGCCGCCCCGAAGCCGAAAAGGACAGCGTGGCCAACGTGCGCGCCACCGGTGAGTTCGCCTGCAATATCGTGGGCGAGGCGCTAGCGGAGGCGATGAACATCTCCTCAGGCACCTACCCCCGCGGCGAGGACGAGTTTGCGCTGGCCGGTCTCACCCGTGCCGAGGGCCGCGCCATCGCCGCCCCCCATGTGGGCGAAGCCCCCGCCGTGCTGGAGTGCCGTCTTGTGCGCGTGCTCGACGACCTACCAGTCTGGCAGGAGCACCAGCGCAATATCATCGTGATCGGCCAAGTGGTGGGCGTGCACATCCGCGACGAGATGCTGAACGACGGCTTGGTCGATGTGCTGCGCTACCGCCCGGTGGCGCGCATGGGCTATATGGATTACTCCACCGTCACCGATCCTTGGACGATGGACCGGCCTGGTTAGCCTTCTAGCGCGCGCCAGGCGATATCGGTGCGGTAACTGGCGCCTGGCCAGTCGATGCACTCGATGGCGGCATAGGCGCGGGCGCGGGCCTCTGTCAGGGTCGGTGCGGTCGCCGTGACATTGAGCACCCGCCCGCCGTTGGCGACGAGATGGTCGTCCTTGAGCGCCGTGCCAGCGTGGAACACCTGCACACCCTCGATCGCCTCCGCCGCCTCGATCCCCGCGATGGGCGCGCCCTTGGTGTAGGCGCCTGGATAGCCCTTGGCGGCCAACACCACGGTGAGCGCCGGATCGGGCGACCACGCCGGGGTATGCGCGCCAAGGGTGCCCTCGGCGGTGGCGTGGAGGAGCGCCAGCAGGTCCGACTTCAAACGCAGCATCAGCACCTGGCATTCAGGATCGCCAAAGCGGACGTTGAACTCGATCAGGCGCGGGCCTGTCGCCGTCACCATCAGCCCGGCATAGAGCACGCCGCGATAGGGCGTGCCGCGCGCTGCCAGCTCGGCCACGACCGGGCGCACGATCTCGGCCAGGGCGCGCTCGGTCATGGCGGCATCGAGCACCGGCGCTGGCGAATAGGCGCCCATGCCGCCGGTATTGGGGCCTTTGTCACCATCGAGGGCGCGTTTGTGGTCTTGGGCACCGGCCAGCGCCAGCACGTGTTCGCCGTCGCAAAGCGCAAACAGCGAAGCTTCCTCGCCGATGAGGCATTCCTCGACGACGATCTGCGCGCCCGCCGCACCGAACTGCCCACCCAGCATGGCCCGCGCCGCCGTCTCGGCTTCTGCCACGGTCTCGGCCACGACCACGCCCTTGCCCGCGGCCAGACCATCGGCCTTGATGACCAACGGCGCACCTTGGGCGCGGATGTGGGCTGAGGCCGCCTCGGCGCCAGCAAACACGGCATGGGCAGCCATGGGCGCACCGCAAGCGGCGGCGATCTCGTGGGTGAAGCTCTTGGAGGCCTCCAAGCGCGCCGCCGCAGCGCTGGGCCCAAAGACGGCAATCCCGGCCTCGGCCAGACGGTCGGCCACCCCAGCCACCAAGGGCGCCTCGGGGCCTATCACGACGAAATCCACACCCCGCGCGCGCGCCAATTCCAGCACGGCCCCGCCATCGCAAGGATCGAGCGCCACACACTCGGCCACCTGGGCAATACCAGCATTGCCGGGTGCTGCGATCAGCGCGTCGCAAAGCGGGCTCTCAGCGATCTTCCATGCAAGCGCATGTTCACGCCCGCCCCCGCCCAGGATCAGCACTCGCATGACATCGCCTCCCCTCCGCGCTACCCTCGCCCAGCAATCAGCCCGGCAATCGGAGCGCCCCTTGAGCGACAGCGTTATCGACGACGCCCCCGAAGGCGTCAACACACCCGAATACTCCGTCTCGGAGATCTCGGGCGCCCTCAAACAAGCCATCGAGGGCCGTTTCGCCCATGTGCGCGTGCGCGGCGAAGTGGGGCGGGTGTCGCGTCCGCGCTCTGGACACATCTATCTCGATCTGAAGGACGAGCGCGCCGTGCTCTCGGGCGTGGTTTGGAAGGGCGTCAGCGAGCGCCTGGAGATCGCTCCGCAAGAAGGCGACGAGGTGATCGCCACAGGACGGCTGACCACCTTCGCCGGCCAATCTAAATACCAGATCGTGATCGAGCGTCTCGCCTATGCTGGCGCCGGCGCGCTGCTTGCCAAACTGGAGCGCCTGCGCAAAGCCCTCGCCGAAGAGGGGCTGTTCGACGAAAGCCGCAAACGCCCCCTGCCCTTCCTGCCCGACACCATCGGCGTCGTCACTTCACCCTCGGGCGCCGTGATCCGCGACATCCTGCATCGCCTCACGGAGCGCTTTCCAGTCCGCGTGCTACTCTGGCCGGTCGCCGTACAAGGAGTAGCCTGTGCGCCTGAAGTGGCGGCAGCGGTGCGCGGTTTCGATGCTTTGCCGCGAGGCGGGCCCGTGCCGCGCCCCGATGTGGTGATCGTCGCGCGCGGTGGCGGTTCGGTCGAAGACCTCTGGGGTTTCAACGAAGAACAAGTCGTGCGGGCTGTCGCGGCCTCGTCGATCCCAGTGATCTCGGCAGTCGGCCATGAGACCGACACCACACTGATCGACTTTGCCGCCGACCGCCGCGCGCCCACACCCACCGCCGCCGCCGAAATCGCGGTCCCTGTACGTACCGATCTCATGGCAGGGCTCGCCGATCTCGACGGGCGTCGCCTGCGCGCGCTCACACGGCGGCTGGAACTCTCACGCCGCCGTGTGGCCGATCTCTCGCGCGCTTTGCCGCGGGCCGAAGATCTGGTGGCCCGGCGCCAGCAACGCCTCGATGCCGTGGCCGCGCGCCTGCCCCGCCCCGACGCGCTGACCCGCGAGCGCCGCCAACGTCTGGATCGCGCCAGCCGCGATCTGCCACGTGCCTTGACGCGTCTGGTCGATCTCAACCGGCGTGCAGTAGCGGCAGCGGCAGGGCGTCTGCCTCGACCGGCGCGCCTCTTGGACGGTCCGCGCACACGGCTGGCCGGCTGGGCACGGGCGCTGCGTCCGCGATTGGTCAGTGCCCCCCTTGCTCAAGCGACGGCACGGCTTGGCGAGCGCGGCCAACGTCTCGATGCGGCGGGGGGGCGGTCGCTCAAAAACGCTCAGGAGCGCGTCGCCGCCCTGGCGCGCCTGCTCGAATCGCTTGGCTACCGCCAGACCCTGGCGCGCGGCTATGCGGTGGTGCGCACCGAAGACGGCGCGGTGGTGACCAAGGCCAAGGCCGTGCGCGCAGGCCACGCGCTCGACATCGAGTTTGCCGATGGCCACGCCAGCACGATTGCCGCGCGCAAACCCAAACGCAGTACGCGCAAGCCCGATCCAGAGACCGCGCAAGGCTCGCTGTTCGACGACGGCAAAGCCTGAGTGCCGCCGGGCCTCAGCGCGTCGCCACCGCTCCGGGCAAGCTGGCAACATCGACAGCGCGTCCAATGGCGGCGCGGCGGGCTTTTGTACCCTCGGGCAAGGCGAGGCCAAAGCGCACGGCAAACTCGCCCGTGTAGGGGCCGACGAAGAGCGCGCGCGTCCCGGCCAGCGGGCTGACGCGGCTGGCCGCATCGAAGCTGTGGCCAAGCCCGGAGATGGCAAAGCCTGCCGGTGCGCCAGGGCGCGCGATCAGATAGCCTTCGACCGCGAGGCGTTGCAGCGGCGCGTCTTCGGAGAACCGGCCCTCTTGCAGCGTCTCAGCTACGAATGCGCCGCCCTCAAAGCGCCCGAGCGCGCTCACATAGCTGCCTTGAGCCGGGCGGGCGGCGCTGCGCACAGCCACGCCTTGGATGCCAAGTGCGGGCAGGCCGGCACCCCAAGTGCCCGCGAGCACATCCAAGCCCTCGCCAAGCGGTGCCTCGACACGCGAAGCGATCACGCGCCGCCCCCGCCAAAGCCCCGAGACCGCCGCGCGCATGCCGGGCTGGGCCAGGGTGCTCACACCCGGCTCAAGCACCACCTCAACACCGCCGACGCGCAGGCTGCGCCCGTCCTCGGCGACGCGCTCGACCGGGCCGATCAGCGGATAATCGATGCGAATGCGTTGAGCGGTCAGCGCCTCGGGCGGCCCCAGCGCCTCGACGGTCAGGGCATGGCCGCGCACCAGAGCGCTCTGAGAGACGGGGCCGAAGACATCGCTCACCTCAGTGGCGCCATCGAGCGCGACGCGGCGCCCGCCGACGATGACACTGCCGAACTCGGTCAGGATGCCGATGATGCCGGTGCCGCCGATGCCGCCTTCCTTGGGCGGGCGGGTGTCGCGCACCAGGGGCTCTGGCAGCTCAGCACAGCCTGTCAGCGCCAGCGCTGCCGAGCCGAGCAGTAAACGGCGGCGATCAAGCACCATTGTCGCCCCCTTCGCCGTCGCGCACCGTCGGCTGCTCGCCCTCGCTGGCGCGGTAGAAGAAGACACCAAAGCGAAAGCGCTCACGCGCGGCGCCATCGTCCTCATCAGCGCGTTGCAAGGCTAAGGCGTCGCGGTTGAGGCGGGTGAGGACGTCGTTGCCCAGGCTGCGGGCGCTCTCTTCGAGCGTATCGACCGATTCGGGACGCAGGTAGTTGTAAAATACCGCGCGCTCCAGGAACGGCGGCGTATCCTCGGCAATCAGGTTTTCGGTGGCCGCGGTGATGTGATCGCCAACGTTTTGGACGAAGAAATGCACCTTCTGATTGAGTTCGGACGGCCCCACCACCGCTCGCGCATCCAGGGTGACGGTGTCGGTGGCCAAATCGACGCTGACCAGCCCCTGGCGCAGCAGTTCGTCGAGCAGGGTGCGCGGGCGGGCATCGCGGCTCACGGAGGCGGCCAGCGTTTCAAAGGACGGCCCGCTCTCGGCCGTGCGCGGCAGGGGAAGTGGATTGCCTTGGGCATCGGTGGTCGCTGGATCGCCAAGCCATTGCCCGACCACGCCCGAGATCGCGGCCACGCGCGTGCGCAACACGCTGGCATCCTCATAGCCCGCCTCGCGGATGGCGCGGATGTCCTTGCGGTGGACACCGGTCAGGACGTGGATGCGGCTGTCGGTGGGTTTGCGTCCTTCCAGGCCAAATTCGGTCTCGGCCACCTCGACGTATAGCTGCTTGAGCATGCGGTAGACGGCGGGCAGGGTCAGGCCATGCGCGATCATTGCCTTGACCAGCGGTCGCAGCAATCCTTTGAGCACCCTGGCGAAAGTCGACGAGGGCGTATCGCGGTCCAGTTCGGCCATACAACTGATCTGTGGTGTGTGTGAAAAAAATCCACAGATTCGAGTTGTGCACAGCAGAAATGCATCCGAGACAAAGTGGCGCATGCTCTCCTTATACGAGTGGGGTGGGTCGGGGCCGCCTTAGCAGGCCCTAAAAGGGAATATCGTCGTCCATGTCCGGTGCCGGACCACGCCCACCACCGCGGTTGTCGCTGGAGGGGCTGCCGCCGGAAAAGCCGCCACCGCCGGAGAAGCCACCACCACCGCCCTCGCCATCGGCGCGGCCATCGAGGAAAGTCAGCTCGCCGCGGAACTGGCGCAGTGTCACCTCGGTGAAATAGCGCTCCTGGCCGTTCTGATCGGTGGCTTTGCGCGTCTCCAACTGGCCTTCTAAGTAGACCTTGGAGCCCTTGCGCAGAAAACGCTCAGCCAGGCCGATCAGATTGTCGTTATAGATCGAGACGTTGTGCCATTCGGTGCGCTCGCGCCGCTCGCCCGATTGCTTGTCGCGCCAGGTCTCGGAGGTGGCGATGCGCAGCGAGCAGACCCGTCCGCCGTTTTGGAAACTGCGCACCTCCGGGTCGCGGCCCAGGTTGCCGATGAGGATGACCTTGTTGACGCTGCCTGCCATGGCGGTGCTCCGAATCCGGGGATGGGGCTTGAACCTAGCCGTGGCGTCGGCGCGGCGCCAGCCCTCGGCCCTATGGCAACAGCCAGCGCGCCAAGGCCGGCAACAAGGCGGCCGTGGCCAGGGCATTCAGCCCCATGGCAAGCCCGGCGAAGGCGCCCGCCACCTCGCGCACCGAGAGCGCGCGTGCCGTGCCGATGCCGTGGCTCGCGGTGCCAAGCGCGACGCCGCGGGCGGCCCAGTCGTGGACGCCGATGGCGCTGAGCAGGTAGGGCCCGAGGGCTGCGCCGAGCACGCCGGTCAGGATCACCAGCACGGCGGTGAGTGAGGGCAGCCCGCCCAGTTGCTCGGTGATGCCCATGGCGACGGGAGCCGTGACCGATTTGGGCGCCAAGGCCACCAGCGTGTCGCGTCCCGCGCCCAAGGCCCAGGCGGTGGCGACGGCGCTGAGGGCTGCCGTCAGCGAGCCGACCAGGATGCTCGCTCCCAGCGCCAAGGCCGAGCGGCGCACCCGCGCCAACTGGCGATAGAGCGGGATGGCCAGGGCCACCGTGGCCGGCCCGAGCAGAAAATGGACGAACTGCGCGCCCTCGAAATAGCGCTCGTAGGTGGTGTCGGTGATCAGCAGCACGGCCACCACCAGCACCACGGCAATCAGCACCGGATTGACCAGCGCCGCGTTACCGGCGCGGCGGTGGAGCGCGGCACCGATCTGAAAGGCGCAGAGCGTCAGGAACAGATGCAAAAGCGGCGAGGTGCTGAGATAGACCCAGGTCTCGCCCAAGCGGTCCATCAGTCGCGCCCGCCCAGATCGCCGCCGAGCCAGCGCATGATGAGCCCCGTGACCACCACCGTCGCCGCCGTCGAGACGACCAGCGCCACCACGATGGCCGGCCAATCGGCGGCAAGCAGATCGAAGTGCAGCATGACACCGACCCCCGCCGGCACGAACAACAGCGCCAAATGGGCGAGCAGCGCATCGGCGGTCTCGGCCAGCGCCTGGGGCAGACCGCGCAGAACAAGCCCCGTAAAGAGCAACGCCATGCCCGCGACAGGGCCGGGCAGCGGCAGTCCCAGCGCCACGACCAGCGCCTCGCCGGCCAACTGGCAGCCCAGGATCAGCGTCAGATAGAACAGCACCCGCGGCCTGCTCTAGCGCAGTTTGGCCGGGTCGAGACGGGCATGGATGCGCCGATCATCCGGGTCGAGCACGTAGATCTGGCCGCGCACACGGGCATAGATCCGCCCAGGCGGCAGCGCTGGCAGGTCGTAGGTGCGCCGGTCCAGGGTGACGAAGGGCGTACCCTCGGGCAGGCGCTCGCCAGGGGCGGCGGGTGCGGG
>JBCDHK010000020.1:0-22216 GCA_038750185.1 Pseudomonadota bacterium | reverse complement strand
GGGGGGGGGAGGGGGGGGGGGGGGGGGGGGGGGCGGCGGGGGGGGGGGGCCTAACAACCTCTTTGTCTCGCCGCCCGCGGGGGGGCGCCCCCCCCGCCCCCCGCCCCCCCCCCCCCCCCGGGTTCTCCGCCCTGGCCGCTAGATTGACCGCTCGCTTAGTTTTCGCTCGCACGGCGCGCGCGTACCACCGTGGCCAGCATCTGATCGAGCGGCAAAAACCCGCGCACGATCTGGTTGCCGATCACAAAACTCGGCGTGCCTTGTAGACCCAGATTGCGCGCGAGCGCGTAATTGGCCTCAAGCTTTGCATCGATCTCCTCGGCGGCGGCTGCGTCCTTGAGGGCTGCCACGTCGTAGCCGGCCTCCTTGGCGATGCGGTAGGCGCTGGTTTCGTCCAACTGGCCGGGGTAGGTGAGTAGCGCATCGTTGAGGGCGGCGTAGCGGGTGCGATCGACGGTGAGGGCTGCCAGCGCCATGCGCCCTGCCGCGACCGATTGCGGCCCGAGGATCGGGAACTCCTTGACCACTAGGCGGATGTTGGGATCGCGCTCCAACAGCTCTTCGACGATGGGGTGGGCGCGTTTGCAAAACCCGCAGCGGTAATCGATGAACTCGACCAAGGTCACATCGCCGTCCGGGTTGCCGCCGACATAAGAATAGCCATCGGCAAACAGCGCCTCGGCGTGCTCGGCGACAAGACCGCCATCGGCGGCGCTTTCGGCCTGCTCGCGCCGGTCTTCGAGGATCTGGATCGCCTCCAGGATGACCTCGGGGTTTTTGAGCAGATAGTCGCGGATCTCGTTGCCGAGCACGGTGCGCTGGGCCTCGCTCATTGCCGGGGGCGGCGCAGCAGACTGCTCCTGGGCGAGCGCGGGCGTGGCAAGGGCTAGCGTGGCAGCGAGCAGGGCGGGGATCGGTCGCATGGGGTCTCTCCGTCTGTTGGGCGCGGGATTTTCGGCGGGATTTTCGGCGGGATTAGTGGCGGGCGCGGCTCACTCCGCCGAGCGGTCCAGGGCTACGATGTCGCGCGCGCGCAGCCAGCCGGGCGAGCCCTCGCTCAGCATGGCGGTGGCGCGCTTGGCGTGGAATACGGCGTCTTCGGTGCGCCCGAGCAAGGCAAAGCGCTCTGCCGTGGCCAGGGTCGCCATGGCCGTGTCGCCAGCGCGCGCATAAGCCGTGGCCAGATCGCGCATCGCCGTGACATCGCCGCGATCGGCGGCGCGGGCAGCCTTGAGCACCTCCAGCGCCTCGCGGTCGGCAGCGGCGGTATCGAGGGCGAGCAGCGTGCGCCCGAGCCCGGCCTTGAGCAGCGGCTCCGACGGCGCCAGCCCCACCGCACGGCGATAGTAAGGCACGGCCTCCTCAGCCCGGCCATTCTCGTGCAGGATCTGGCCCTTGAGTTCGAGATAGAAGGGATCGTTGGGGCGCTTAGCGAGCAAACGGTCAATGGTGGCAATTGCTTCGCTGGGAGAGGGCAGCCGGTGCAGCGCCACCGCGCGCGCCATCAGCCCGGCCTCGCTGTCGTCGCCCTCATAGTTGCGCAGCACGCGGTTTGGGCGATCGAGAAAACCGCTCAGCTTGGCCTGCATGCGCCCAAACCAGTATTCCAGTTCGGGATCCTGGCGCCATTGGCGGCCCTCAGTCTCGGCAACGCGGCGCTCGACCAATTGGAGACGCTCGCTGGAGAGCGGATGGGTCAGCACATAAGGATCGACATTGCCAGCCGAGAGCACCTCCTGGCCGCGAAAGCGCTCCAGCACCGCTTGGAGCCCGCGCGGATCGATGTCGAGGCGCTCCAGATAGCGCAGCGCCGCTTGATCGGCGGCGGCCTCCTCACCGCGGTTATAGCGCAAAAACGCCCGCTGAATGATGCCCTGCGCCCCCGAGCCGAGCGCAATCCCCGCCTCGGGGCCGCCCGCCGCACCGGCAAGCACGCCCGCCAGCAGCGCCAGAAGCGCCGGCCCGCGGGCGTTGCGCAACGCCACGCTGCGCCGCGCCAGATGGCCGCCCGCGATATGGCCCACCTCATGCGCGATGACCCCGATCACCTCTTCAGGCGTCTCCAGCGTGGTGAGCAGCCCGGTGAACAGCAGCATGGTCCGCCCATCGACCACCGCCGCCTGCAGCGCACGGTCGTTGATGATGTACGTGGTCACCGCCGCAGGCGAGAGGCCCGCGACCTTGAACACCGGATGGGAGAGCCGCGCGACGGTGCGCTCGATCTCAGCATCGCGCACCAGCGAGAGCGCGCCCGCCTGCAACGGCACGACAGCCAAGAGCATCACCAGCACTAATCGGAGAAGGCGCATGGGCTCCTGTTCGCGTTTGGCAGGCGGGATGGCCTGCGCCGGGGTTTCGCCGTAGATAGTATACTGAAAGCACAGCCACCGCATGGTTTCCAGTCAAGGAACGCTATCGTGAAGACATCCCGGCGCAGCCGCACCGCCCCCTTCATCGCCATGGACGTGCTGGCCAAAGCCCGCGCTGCCGAGGCCGAGGGGCGCGACATCGTCCATATGGAGGTGGGCGAGCCCGCCGCCGGTGCGCCCCACATCGCCCACCGCGCCGTGGTCAAGGCCATGGCACGCGGCGAGAGCATGGGCTACACCGACGGCCTCGGTCTGCCGTCGCTGCGCGCTGGTATTGCGGCGCTTTATCGGCGCCGCCATGGGCTCGATCTCGATCCAGGGCGTGTGGTGGTGACAGCGGGCTCGTCGGCGGGGTTCATGCTGGCGTTTTTGGCCCTATTCGACACCAGCGCGCGGGTCGGGATCGGCGATCCGGGCTATCCGGCCTATCGCAACATCCTCACGGCGCTTGGCCTTCAAGGCGTGCGGCTGGAGACCGGGCTGGAGACCGCCTACCAGCCGACGCCTGCGCTCTTGGCCGAGGCCGGGCGCCTCGATGGGTTGATGCTGGCCAGTCCCGCCAATCCCACCGGCACCATGCTAGGGCGCACCGAACTCACCGCCCTGGCCCAGCACTGCGAGGCTGAGGGCACGGTGCTGATCTCGGACGAAATCTACCACGGCCTCGAATTCGGCGAGAAAGCGGTCTCGGCCTTGGAGGTGAGCGACAACGCCATCGTGGTGTCGAGCTTTTCCAAATACTACGCCATGACCGGCTGGCGCATCGGCTGGATGGTGGTGCCCGAGGCGATGGTGCGCCCGATCCAGACGCTGGCACAAAACCTGTTCATCTGTGCCGCGCATCCCAGCCAGATCGCCGCCGAGGCCGCCCTTTCCGAGGAGGGCGAGGCCGAAGCCGCCTCCCATCTGGCAGCCTACGCGCGCAATCGCACGACCGTGCTCGACGGGTTGGCCAAGCTCGGCTTTAGCGACATCGCGCCGGCGACGGGGGCGTTCTATGCCTATGCTGGGCTTGGCGCCTTGAGCCACGACAGCAAAGCGTTTTGTGCCGCGCTGTTGCAGGCCGAAGGTGTGGCAACGACGCCGGGGCTCGACTTCGACCCCGTGCGCGGCCACACCACGCTGCGCCTATCCTACGCCCAGTCGCCCGAGCGGATCGAGGAAGGCATGCGCCGTCTCGGGGCGTTCGTGGCGGCGGGGTGTCCGGTGTAGGGACACCTACCCAGCGTAGCGACTTGGCATGATGCGCGCTACGGCCCGTCGCACGGACTAAAGCGATGTCAAGGGAGGTGGAAACACTGCCTCGGAAATCGCGGTAAGACAACATTCTACAGCATTGCATGTGATCTGACGTTCACGCGCAATGCTGTAGTGTTTATGCGACGGGCAATCGCGTTGTGCGCTTTTAGATACCGAAGCTCCACCATCCCTTGCGCTTGGGCTTGGCCGGATCTTCGATCTCCTCGATGGCTGCTGGAGCGTGGCCTGCCGCCGTCTCCGGAGCAGGCTGTGGCGCGGGCACAACCTCGGGCGCGGCTTCGTGGTCTACGGTGCCGTTGCCGGTCTCGATGTTGACCACCTCGGCCACGGTTTCCTGGGCCACCTCGGATGTCTCAGGTTCCTGCGCTGCATCGCTTGGTACCGCTACCTCGACAGTGTCGGGCTCTGGCGTATCCGCTGGCGCAGACGCGACGCTCTCAGCCTCAGCTGTAGGCTCGGGCTCAGCCGCCGGTGTCTCGGCGAGAGCCACCGCACTCTCCGGCGCCTCGCCCTCGCTCCCCCGGCCACGCCCGCGACCGCGACCGCCACGGCTGCGCCGTCCACTGCGCCCTTCGCTGAGCGGCGTGTCCTCTTCGGCGGTGGCTTCTTGCGCCTCACTGGGCTGGCTGTCGGCCTTGGCGGCACTCTCCTCCATGCCCGGCGCCTCGCCCTCCTCACCACTGCGCCCGCGACGACGCTTGCCACCACGCTTGCCGCGACGACGGCGCTTGCCGTCCTCGCCGTCCTCACCCTCGCGCGCGGTCTCAGAGCTGGCCTGGGCCTCCTCGATCACCTCCGCATCTTCGACAATGCCAGGAGCAGCCCGGCCCCGCCCGGCGGGCTCGGCCAAGGGCTCTGCATCGCGTGGCTTGGCTTTGGTGCGCTCCAGCTTAAACTCGGGACTGATCAGATCGGCCTGCCCGAGCACCGTTACCACCACGCCGTGGCGCTCTTCGATGCGCGCGATGTGGGCGCGTTTGCGGTTGATCAGGTAGTTGGCGATGCCGACCGGTGCGCTGACGCTGACTTCGGCGGTACGCTCTTGGATCGCCACCTCTTCAGCCTCGCGCAGGATGGCCAGCGCCAAGCTGTCGTCGGAGCGGATCATCCCGGTGCCGTGGCAGTGCGGGCAGGGCCTGGTCGAGGCCTCCAGCATGCCCGGACGCAGACGCTGGCGCGACATCTCCAAGAGCCCGAACGCCGAGATCCGCCCAAGTTGGATGCGCGCACGGTCGTTCTTGAGGCGGTCCTTGAGGCGTTTCTCGACGGCGCGGTTGTTGCGGCCCTCGTCCATGTCGATGTAGTCGATCACGATCAAGCCGGCCAGATCGCGCAGGCGCAACTGGCGCGCCACCTCGTCGGAGGCCTCCAAGTTGGTCTTGAGCGCGGTCTCCTCGATCGAGCCCTCCTTGGTCGAGCGCCCGGAGTTGACGTCGATGGCCACCAGCGCCTCGGTGATGCCGATCACGATGTAGCCGCCGGATTTCAGCTGCACCACCGGCGAGAACATGGCGTTGAGGAAGCTCTCGACCTGGAACTTGATGAACAGCGGCACGGTATCGCTGTACTGCTGCACGTTCTTGGCGTGCGAGGGCATCAGCATTTTCATGTAGTCTTTGGCTTCGCGGTAGCCGCCCTCGCCCTCGACCAGAACCTGTTCGATCTCCTTGGAGTAGATGTCGCGGATCGAGCGTTTGATCAGCGAGCCTTCCTCATAAATCAGGCACGGCGCGATGGAGCGCAGTGTCAACTCGCGCACCTGCTCCCATTGGCGCAGCAGAAACTCATAGTCACGCTTGATCTCAGGGCGGGTGCGCTCGGCACCGGCGGTGCGCACGATCAGCCCCATGCCGCGCGGCACCTCAAAAGCATCGACGATCTCGCGCAGACGCTTACGGTCGGGCGCGTTGGTGATCTTGCGCGAGATGCCGCCCCCGCGCGCGGTGTTGGGCATGAGCACGCAGTAGCGCCCGGCGAGCGAGAGGTAGGTGGTCAGCGCCGCGCCCTTGTTGCCGCGCTCCTCCTTGACGACTTGGACGAGCAGGATCTGGCGGACTTTGATCACATCCTGGATGCGATAGCGCCGGCGCCGGATTGAACGCTCGCGCAGGAGTTCTTCGCGCAGGTCCTCGGCCCCGGCGTTTTCGATGGCCGCGGGGGCTTCTGCGCTGTCGTCCTCGCTGTCGGGGGTGTCGTCATGGCGGGCCTTGGGGGCGTCGCGGGGGTCGTCTGCGGGGTCTGGTTTGGCGGCCTCGGATTTGGAGCGCCGGCGCCCGCGTGCGCGGGCAGGGCGGGGCGTGTCGAGCGTGTCGTCCACATCCTCAGCGATGGTCTCCTCATCGAGACCACTGGCCTCGGACATGGTCCGCGGTGGCGTGGGATCGGCTGGGGTATCTTCATCGGGGGCGGGGTCGTCGGCGGGCTCTTCCGATCCCTCCGCCGCAGTGAGAACGGTATCGAGCGGGACCGGATCGCCCTCGTCCGGTTGTGCTGCGGTCTCGATCTCAAGCGTGACTGTCGGGCCTTCCGCCGCCTCGCCGGGCACCGGCTCAGCCGCTTGCTCGGGCGCAGTATCGGTTGGCGCAGCATCGGTTGGCGCCGTATCGACTGGCAAGGCGGGCTCGGTCAGATCACTCGCTGGCTCGGGGAGCGGGGCGGGCTCTGGCGTGGCCTCCGGCTGAGGCGCGGGCATTTGCGCGGCCACCACCGGATCGGGCTGCGCCGCCGGATCGGGCACTTCGGGAAGATCGGACACCTCGGGAAGATCAGGCACCTCTGGTGGCGCCGCTTCGGCCTTCGCGGTGGTGTCGCTCTCGGCGCTCTCGGTCGCTGGGGGGGTGGCCTGCTCGGGCGCGGGTGCACTCTCGTGGATTTCCAAGCCCTTGGGCGTGGAACTTCCCTCAGTTTCCGTGGCATCTTGGGCTGTGGCAGTGGCCTCGGGGGCTGCGTCCAGGTCGATCACCTCAAGCCCATTGGCCCCGTCCTGACGGCTGCGACCGCCACGCCGGCGCCGGCGCGAGCGGCCTTCCCCGTCCTCGGTGGGCTTGGCCTCGGCCTCGACGCTCTCGACCTTGTCGGCTTTCTCAGTCTTGTCCGAGCGGCCTTTGCGTGGGCGGCGGCTGCGACGGCCCGATTTATCCTCGGCCTCGGCCTCAGCAGCCTGCGCACGCTCGGCCTGCTCTTCTTCGGCCAGGATCGCCTCGCGGTCGGCGACAGGGATCTGGTAGTAATCGGGATGAATTTCGGCAAAGGCTAGAAACCCATGCCGGTTGCCACCGTAATCGACAAAAGCCGCCTGTAACGAAGGCTCGACCCGCGTGACTTTGGCTAGGTAGATATTGCCTGCAAGTTGGCGTTTAGCGATTGATTCAAAGTCGAAGTCATCGACTTTGTTTCCGTCCATCACCACGACCCGGGTCTCTTCGGGATGCGTGGCATCTATCAGCATTTTCTTTGGCATGAACTTTCCGCACGTCCCGAGCGCGCCGCCGGTATCGGGGCAGGGGGCTGGGACGGTTTTCGAGGGGGGAAGCGATGGCGCTGCATCGGTCTCCGCAGAACAGGCCCACTGGCCCGATCCGTAATGGGAGTGTCACCGTGCGGGAGGCGGTCATCGCGCTCTTTCCTTGTGGCACCGGCCCGCGCGGGGCGATGCGATGAACGTGGCGCTGGCGGGCCGGGCGAGGACTGGCGTCGCCTGGGTAAAGCCGCGCAAGGGTGGCCGCCGGATCCCATCACGGGCGCGCACTATGCTGGGTGCCTCGATGGCAGCCGCTGGCACGGACAGAGCGCTGTGCGTCTGTGGCCACGACCCAAAGCCCGGAGGACCCGAAGCCCAGAGAAACCGTAAACCGATGAGCCGAAAGGCCGATCTGGCCCAAAACTCAGCGCATGCGGATAAGAATTCACCCTCTCACACGCTGGCCAAGCTTGTCGTCTCCCATTCCCCATATCAACCGTGCTGCGGAAACACAATTCGATTTTTACTGTTTGCTCAGACCCGCACGCCACCGTGGCCAGATCGCCGCCCAATCACCGCTCAACCGTGGCCCAGTGCCCACAGGGGGGCAATTCAGCACGCCCGCCGAACGCCAACCGAAAGATCCAATCAGTGCGTCAGAGCAACAGCACACCAGGATGCGCAGGCGGGGCTGGCAGGAGCGCTCCCCCCCAGCGCGGATTTTGGTGTAGCCTGGAACGCATACTTTTCAGCCTGCCCCCTCTAGTATCCCGGTGGAACGGCCCATGCCCCGACAACCACGCGCCATGGCCTTGTTGGGCTGTCTCTTGGCAGCGCTCGCTCTCCTGATGCCAGGGCCAGCCACGCCGAGCCCCGAGGCCGTGCACCACAGCCAGACCCCCCCGGTCGTGAACGAAATCGTCCATCAACGTGACGGTGCGCTGGTGCGGCTGATCCTGCGCCTCGATGCCGAGACCGGCTTTGATCTGTTTGCCCTTGGTACTCCGCCGCGCCTGGTGCTCGATTTACCCGCGGTGGTCTGGCAGGCCGAGCGCCCGCGTGACGGCGCCATCCCCGGTATCGCATCGCCGCGATTTGGTTTGCTCCACCCCGGACACTCGCGCCTCGTCATCGCCTTGGCGCGCCCGATGGCGGTGACGCGGGCCTATCTTGGCGATACTCCAGGCAGCGCACCCTATGGTCTGGTGGTGGAGATGCAGCCCACCGATGCCGCCAGTTTCGCCGCCAGCGTCCGAGCGCCCGAAAGGCGCCCGCCTTTGTTGGATCGCCGCCCGAGCCAGCCAGGCGCGGCTAGCGGGCTCCTCGTCGCCGTCGATCCGGGCCACGGCGGTATCGATCCAGGCGCGGTGCATGAAGGCTTGCAGGAGAAAGACCTGGTGCTCGACATCGCCCGCCGCCTTGCAGCCCGCATCGAGGCCGCGCCGGGGCTGAGCGCCTTTCTGACCCGCGAGGACGACCGTTACATCAGTCTGCGCGAGCGCCTCGCCCTGGTGCGCAGAGCCGGTGCCCATCTGATGCTCTCACTCCATGCAGACAGTCTGGCCGAGGGCGATGTCCAGGGCGTGGGCGTCTACACCCTCTCCGACATCGCCAGCGACCGCGCCACGCGCGCCTTTGCCGAGCGCGAAAACCGCGCCGATATTCTGGCGGGCGCCGATCTGGCGGGCAGCGATGATGCGCTGACCCGTGTGCTGATCGATCTCGCCCGGCGCAGTAGCCGTGTCGAGTCCGAGCGTTTGGCCCAAGCCGTCCTCGGCGCGCTCGACGAGACGGTGGCCCTTTTGGAAAACAGCCCCCATCGCCGCGGCGACTTTTTCGTGCTCAAAGCGCCCGATCTACCCTCGGTGCTGATCGAACTGGGCTTTCTCACCAACGCCGCCGACCGCGCCCGCCTGACCGACCCCGCCTGGCAAGAGGCCGTCGCCGGTGCGCTGGTGGAGGGCGTGCGCGCTTGGCAGGATCAGGCCAGCCCCGGCTTTCTCGCCCCCAAGGCCCCCGCCGATGAGTGAGCGCGGGGCTCAGAGGCGTGCCATGCGGCCAGCACGGTACTGGTCGTGCGGCGCGTCATCGGATAAAACCTTCTCACGCGTATCGCCATGTCCGGGAGGTCGCCTTGACCCGTCTCTTTGCCAGCCTGTTCAGCAATGCCTGCATCGCCGGTCTTTTCGCCATGGTCGCCGCGGCGGCGCTGGTGCGCATGTATGGCGCCGGCCTGCCAAGCCATGAAGAGCTGACCGACTACCGCCCGGCCATGCTGAGCCGGGTCTATTCGGGCGAGGGTAAGGTGATTGCCGAATACGCCCGCCAACGCCGGGTGTTCGCCCCGGTCGAGGAAATCCCCGATCTGGTGAAAAACGCTTTCATCTCGGCCGAGGACAAGAATTTCTACACCCACACCGGCGTCGATCCGCTTGGCGTGGCCAAGGCGATTGCGCGCTTTGTCCAAGGCCGCGCCCAAGGCCGTAGCGTGCGCTTGACCGGCGCCTCGACCATCACCCAGCAGGTGATGAAGAACTTTCTGGTCGGTAATGCCCGCTCCATCGAGCGCAAGATCAAGGAGGCGGTGCTGGCGGTCCGTCTCGATGGGGCGCTGTCCAAGGACCAGATCCTTGAATTGTATCTAAATGAGATCTTCCTCGGCGCGCGCTCCTATGGTGTGGCCACTGCCGCGCGCAATTATTTCGGCAAGCCCCTCGAAGACCTGCTGCCCCATGAGGCGGCCTATCTGGCGGCGCTGCCCAAAGCGCCCTCCGAGTTGCACCCGATCCGCGACCACGACCGGGCGCTGGCCCGGCGCAACTACGTGCTGCGTGAGATGCACCAAAACGGCCATCTCTCCGACGCCGCCGTGCGCGCCGCCCGCGCCGAGCCGCTGGTGACGATCCTAGGCGGTGAGCGCGAGGATCCGGTCGAGGTCTCGGCGCCCAACCACTTCACCGCCGAAGTGCGCCGCCAATTGATCGATGAAATGGGCCGCGAGGCGGTCTATGAGGGGGGCCTGAGCGTGCGCGCCACCATCGAGCCCGAACTGCAAGAGGTCGCCGGGACGGCACTGCGCCGCGCGCTTGAGCGCTTTGACCGCAACAGCGGCCTCTACCGCGGCCCGGCCGCAGTGATCGAGGCGGTGGCTGCCGGGCAGACCGAGGGCTGGGCCGAGGCGCTGGCCAAGACCGATCTGCCGCGCGATGTCCCTGGCTGGGCGCCGGGGGTGGTGCTCTCGGTCGACGCCGAGGGCGCGACGCTCGGCTTTGCCGATCCCGAGGGCGCGCGCGAGGCCCGCATCGATCTCGGCACGGCCAACTGGGTGCGCCGTGTGCGCCGCGATGGTGAGCGCCTGCGCCCGCGCCGCCCTGCCGATCTCTACCGCGTGGGCGATGTGATCTACCTCGGGCGTGCCTCCGAGAACGACCCCTGGCGGCTGCGCCAAATCCCCGAAATCCAGGGCGCCTTCATGGCCATGGACCCGCACACCGGGCGCGTCCTCGCCATTCAGGGCGGGTTTTCCTATCAGGACAGCGTGTTCAACCGCGCCACCCAGGCCAAGCGCCAGCCGGGCTCGTCGTTCAAGCCCTTTGTCTATGCTGCAGCCCTCGACGCCGGCTACTCGCCCTCGACCGTGGTGACCGACGCACCGGTGCGCGTGCGCCTGGCGGGCGGCATCTGGGAGCCGAAAAACTCCTCAGGCAAATTCTACGGCGAGCAGCCACTGCGCAACGGCATCGTCTACTCACGCAACCTGATGACGGTGCGCATCGCCCAGGCCATCGGCATGGACCGCGTCGCCGATTACGCCGAGCGCTTTGGCGTCTACGACGACATGCCCTATCACCTGTCCTATGCCCTGGGCGCTGGCGAGACCACGCTCTACGATATGGTCGCGGCCTATGGCATGTTTGCCAACGGCGGCAAGCGCGTGCGCCCAACGGTGATCGACCGCATCCAAGACCGCCAGGGCCGCACCCTGTTTCGCCACGATCCGCGCGAGTGCAAGGGCTGCAAGGCGCCCGATCCCGCAAGCGCGCCCGCGCTCTTCGACACCCGCGCCCAGATCATGGACCCTGTCACCGCACACCAACTGGTCACCATGATGCGCGGCGTGGTCGATCAGGGCACCGCCGAGCGCACCGTCGGCGGGCTCGACATTCCGCTGGCAGGCAAGACCGGCACCACCAACGACAGCCGCGATGCGTGGTTTATCGGCTTTAGCCCCAATCTGGTCGCAGGCTGCTTTATCGGCTACGACACGCCGCGCCCCATGGGCAAAGGCGCCTATGGCGGCACGCTTTGCGGCCCCGTGTTCAAGGAGTTCATGGCCAAAGCGATGGCCTCGCGCAGGCCCGGCAGCTTCCCCACGCCCGACGAAGACCTCCAAACCATCGTCGTCAAGATCGACCGCGAAACCGGCAAGCGCCTGCCCGACGACGCCGTCGGCCCCAACGTAGTGTTGGAGGTCTATCGCCGCGGCACCGAACCCCAACTCGACATCGCGCCCAGAGGCTACCGCAGCGCCAAGGCGATCCTCTCGGATGCGGTGCTGTTTGGTGGCGCTGCCGAGACGCTGCCCTATCGCATCGAAGGCGCGCCGCGCACGTCGTCCTCGCGCGCGGGCGGCACCAGCCAGCGCCAGCCCCGCCGCACGCCAAGCGCCATTGGACTGGACAGCGGCGGGCTCTATTAACGCCCGATTTGCCGGGCAGGCCGCGATATTGACAGACCCCGCCCGCCCCGTCAGAAGCGCAGGCAAACGATCAGGTGCAGGGACCGAGGATGGCGATTTTCACTCCGGCCAACGGCTTTGGCGGCCCCGGTGGGCTGGCCTATGACGAGGGCGTCCTCAACCGCCTCAACGCCCGTTTCAAGGCGTTCATAGAGCCCTGTCGCAAGGAATTTGCTGGCGCGCGCGTCCTCGATCTCGCCAGCCACGATGGCCGCTGGAGCTTGGCGGCGTTGCGTGTTGGGGCGGCACATGTCACCGGGATCGAAGTGCGCGCCGAGTTGGTCACACGCACCAAGGCGCTCTTCAACAAGACCGATGCCGCCAAGGTGCGCTTTCTCAAGGGCGATGCCTTCGACATCATGCCCGCGCTCAAGAAGGCGGATCAGACCTTTGACATCGTGCTGTGTCTTGGGCTGTTCAACATCGTCTCCGATCATGATCGGCTGTTGCGCCAAATGGCTGCGTTCAGCCCCAAGCTGATCGTCCTGGATGGTGGCTTGGCCAATATCGACGACTGCGTGATCCATCTGCGCAGCGAAGGCGGCGCGCTACCGCCCGAGGCCATGGCGGAGCAGTTTGCCGGACCCGAGGCGGCTCTTGGCACGGCTTCGCGCGGTGCATTGGAGTTGATGGCGCGCACCTATGGCTATGGTGTCAGCTATGTCGATTGGGAGACATTGGCCTTGGAAAGCCGCAACTGTTGTGAAGACTATTTCAACGAGCGGCGTGATGGGTCACGGATCAAGCGTTTCTCAGTGTTTCTGCGACCGCTTTAGCGGGATGTCCAACCAATCTGGCGCAGGTTGGTGAGCGACAAATCGCGATAGAATGACATGTCACCGGGCCGCCTGGAGGGCCATACTGCCGTCTGTAAATTCAGCTCTTCACGGTGTCTTCTTATGGCGCACCGGTTTACCGCCGAGTTGCTCATAAAACCGGGTGGCTTGGCTGTCGTCGTGGCCGCCAAAGCCCGCGCCAGAGGCGCCCAGAAACACCTGCAAGGCCGCTGCTGAGACCGGAACCGGGAAACGATCGCTGCGCGCGGCGTCGAGCACGATGCCCAGGTCTTTGACGAAGATATCGACCGCCGAGAGCGCTTCCTTACCCTCGCCCAGCATGCGCGGGCCGCGGTTGGCGATCATCCAGGAGCCGCCGGCCGAGACGTTGAGCACCTCAAGGACGGTCTCTGGATCGAGGCCGAGGTGGGCGCCAAAGCTCATCACTTCGGCGGCGACGGCCAGATTGCAGCCTGCCGCCAGTTGGTGGACCATCTTCATGGTCGAGCCCGCGCCCGCTGTATCGCCTGCACGAAAGACGTGGCGGCCCATGGCCTCCAACAGCGGCTCGGCTGCTGCGAGGGCCGCATCGGTGCCGCCCGCCATGAAGGTGAGCGCGCCCGCTTCGGCGCCGGGCGTGCCGCCCGAGACCGGGGCATCGAGAAAGGCGCGGCCCTCGGCTTCGACCCGCGCGCCGATCTCGACGGCTTGGGCGCCGGGCATGGTCACCGAGGACAGCACCAGCGCGCCGGGAGCTAGGGCGGCGAGCGCGCCGGCTTCGAACAACACCGTCTCGGCCTGTGCGCCGTTGACCACCATGAGCACCAGCGCCTCGGCGCCCTCGCAGGCAGCTGCAGGGGAGGGCGCGCGATGGCCGCCCGCTGCCTCCAGAGCGCTCAAGGCAGCTTCGGAGAGATCGTAGCCGGTTACCGCATGGCCCGCGCGCAGCAACGACCCCGCCATGCGCGAGCCCATGGCCCCAAGGCCGACAAAAGCGACGTTCATTGCGGATCCTTTACCACTTCGTTGATCTCCAGCAGGTTCATCGCCGGATCATAGACATAGACGTGGCGCATGTGGGGGATGGCAAACGTCGGCGCGTAGGAAAACGGAATACCCGCGGCCTTGAGGCGCTCCATCACCGCATCGAGATCGTCGACTTGGATGGCGACATGGCCGCCGATGGAGGGGTTGTGATCAAAGCCGTTCTTGCGGGCGAACTCGGGCTCGGGCGCGATAAGGTGCAGGCCAGAATTGGCGCCCTTTGCGCCCGTTGGCGTGGGCAAGAGCGTCAGGCGCGCAGGGTCGGCGGAGATATGGCCGACCTGCTCGGGCGGGGGAAAGGCCCAGGCGGCTTCGCGCATACCGAGGATCTCGGTGTAAAAGCGCGCCGCCGCCCGCACGTCCGTTGCGGGCAGATTGACGTGGTGGATCGACCAGCTCACTCCTTCACCGCCCCGGTCATTGCTGCGACGTAGTGCTCGACGAAGAACGCATAGAGGATCACCAAGGGCATCGAGCCGATCAGCGCACCGGCCATGATCGAGCCCCAGCGGTAGATGTCGCCGTCGGTGAAGGAGGTGACGATGGCCACGGGGACGGTCTTGTTGGATTGGTCCGAGATGAAGGTGAGGGCGTAGATGTATTCGTTCCAGCAGAGCGTGAAGCAGAAGATGAAGGCCGAGATCAGCCCGGGGATGGAGAGCGGCAACACGATCTTGGTCAGGATCTGCCAGCGCGTGGCGCCGTCGATGAGGGCACACTCCTCAAGCTCGAACGGGATGGTTTTGAAATAGCCCATCAACAGCCAGGTGGAGAAGGGGATCAGCACCGTCGGGTAGGTCAGGATCAGCGCGAAGGGCGTGTCGAAGAGGCCGTACTGATAAACGATGGTCGCCAGCGGAATGAACAGGATCGAGGGCGGCACCAGATAGGCCAGAAAGATCGCCCCGCCCACCCAATTGGCGCCGCGGTACTTGATGCGCACGATGGCATAGGCCGCGCCCACCGAGGCGATGAGCGAGAGGATGGTGGCACCGATGGCCACCGACATGGTGTTCCAGAGCCAGGTTGGATACTGGGTCTCGAATAGTAGCACATAGATGTGCTTGAAGGTTGGGTTCCAGGTCCAGAGCGGGTTGGTGGTCTCCAGATCGATCAGTTCGGCGTCGGGTTTGATCGCGGTCAGGCCCATCCAGTAGAACGGGAACAACAGCACCACCATGATAATGCCAAGCGGCATCCAGAGTGTGACAAGGCGTGAGAAGCGCGTCTCCAGGTAGTCGAACCCCTCACGGTGATCGGCTTGGTCTTTGGAGACCTCAACGGCAGCATCGGTCATCAGTCGTTACCCTCTCCGTGTTGCCATTTGCGCCGCTGCAGGCCGAACCAGGAGAACATGATCGCCGCCAGCAGGAAGGGGATCATGGCAGTGGCGATGGCCGCGCCTTCGCCCAGGTTGCCGCCCAGGATGGCGCGCTGATAGCTGAGTGTGGCCATCAGGTGGGTGGTGTTGAACGGTCCGCCGCGGGTCAGCACCCAGATCAGCTGGAAGTCGGTGAAGGTGAAGAGCACCGAAAACGTCATCACCACGGCGATGATCGGGGTGAGCAGCGGATAGGTGATGTGGCGGAACATCTGCCAGCGCGTGGCGCCGTCGATGACGGCCGCCTCATAGAGCGAGCCCGGCACGGTTTGCAGGCCGGCGAGCAGCGTGATGGCGATAAAGGGCACGCCGCGCCAGATGTTGGCGAAGATCACCGAGGCGCGGGCCATGGTCTCGTCACCCAGCCAGTTGATCTGGGTGGTGTCGGCGATAAAGCCCATCCCCTGGAGCATCCACGTCAGGATCGAGAACTGGGTATCAAAGATCCACCAAAACGCGATCGCCGAGAGCACCGTCGGCACGATGAACGGGATCAGCACCACCGCACGGATGATCGCCTTGAAGGGCATGTGGCGGTTGAGCAAAAGCGCTAGATAGAGACCGACCGCGAATTTGATCGCGCTTGCCACCAGTGTGTAGAGCAGCGTGTTGAAGACCGAGAGCCAGAAGGTCGGATCGCCGTAGATCTCAAAGCGCGTGCCGAAAAGCTCGTTGGCGATGACGGCGAAGAAATCGGTGATCGGCTGCTCGCCGAGCAGCCAGGCGTAGTTCTCCAGGCCGATCCACTCGCCCTCGCGCCCGACGCGCACGTCGGTGAAGGAGAGGTAGATGCCAAGCCCGAGCGGGTAAGCGAGAAACAGCAGCAAAAACAGCGCCGCCGGCAGCATGAACCAGAAGCCGAGGTAGTTGCGATTGGTTTGCAGGCGCGCCCAGGTGGTGCGGGTGTCGTCGTCGCGCATGGGCGCGCGGTCGAGGCCGATCTCTGCCATCTGTCTCTCCGGGGCGGGGGCGGGGCCAGGGGCGGCCCCGTCGACCGGGATGTGGCAGGGCCTGGGGCGGCCCCGCTGACCAGGATAGGACGGGGCCAGGGGCGGCCCCGCCGGGGTCTCAACTACGGTAGAGCCGCTTGGCCTTGCGCTCGGCGTTGCGCATGGCGCCCTCGATGGTGTCGCGCCCCGAGGCCGCATTGGCCAGCATGTCGAGCACGATGAAATCCGCCAAGGCCGCCGCCGCCCTCTCGCCGACCGAGCCGAGGTGGCCTGCCGTCATGGTGCGGTAGGCTGCAGTTTTGGCTGGGCTCAGCTTGGGATCGGCGTCCCAGAACGAAAAGTCGTCGCCCGCCGCATAGGAGTGGCTGAGATAGGCGCGCGCGCCTTCCAGCCAGGGGCGGTAGTGCTCGGCCTCCATCATGAACTGCATGAACGCCTTGGCCGCATTGGGATTGGGCGTGTAGTCCATGCCCAGCATGGGGTAGCAGATGTGGAACTCGGTCGGCTTGCCAGCAGGGCCCACGGGCCAGAAGGCATGGTCCATGTCCTCGGCGATCTCGGCCATCTTGGGGTTCTCAGCGGCCTGGCTTTGGGCTGCGGCATAGATCGAGACGCCGTTGTTGGTCAGGAACACCTCTTCGGCCAGGAAGGCCTTGTTGTTGAACGAGTCGTTCCAAGAGGCCGTGCCCGGGATCCAAGCCTCATAGAGCGCTTTGGCATACTCCAGCGCCGCGGCGGTCTCGGGCGAGTTGATCACCACCTGGTCGTTCTCGTCGACCAGGAAGCCACCGTGCGACCAGAGGCACCAGTGCACCCAGGCGTTGCCGTCGCCCGAAGCAAAGCCCAACGCCATGCCGCCCGGCTTGCCGATGCCTTTGAGAGCGCGGTTGAGCTCCAAGAAGCCTTCGGTGTCGCCCGGCATTTCCGAGAAGCCCGCTTCCTGGATCGCCGATTTGCGGTAGTTGATCAGGTTGGCGTTGTAGGCGACGGGTACCGCGATCCAGCCATCGCCCGATTTGCCGTAGACCTCGGCCGAGGGCGCCCAGCCGCCGTACTTGCCGCCCAGGTGATCGCAGACATCCGAGACATCGAGGCACTTGGCCGGGAACAGATGGGGCAGCGAGTAGAGCCCCCAGAAGAGATCAGGCCCCGAGCCCACATTGGCCGCGACCGAGGCCTTGGGCTGGACATCGTCCAGGCTCTCGGACAGCACCTCGACCTGTACGCCAGTGGCCTCGGTAAAGGCTGCGACGAGAGCGAGAAAACTGTCTTCCTCGGATTGGATAAAACGCTTCCAGCGCAGGATCTGCAAGCTGGCGCCGTCTTCGGGGGTGTGCATCATCTCGGTGGCGGCCCAGGCCTTGGCCCAGCCGAGCAGGGCTGGCGAGAGGGTGGCTGCGGCGGTGAGAGCGGCACTGCTCTTGAGCAGCGAGCGGCGGTCGATCATTGGGGTTCCTCCCTAGTCCCACGCCTTGGCTGGCGCGTGGTTGCGGGGCGTGAGCGCGCCCCAGCGCGTCGGCACGGGCGCTGTGGCCCGTCCCGGATTTCAGTGGCGCAGCACCTTCCCCGTGGCGGCATCGAAGAGATGCAACTGGCTCGGATCGGGGATCAGGCGCAGGCGTTCGCCGGGCGCAGGCGTGAAGCGTTCGCGAAAGACGGCCACGATCTCGTCAGCGCCGTGTTTTGCGACCACTTGCACCTCCGAGCCGGTGGGCTCGGTCACCACCACCTCAGCGCCGAAGCCTGCCTCGCCCGAGCCGAGGCTCAGATGTTCGGGGCGCATGCCGAGCACGATGGCGCGTCCGTCCTCGACACCCGGCGCCTCGGCTAAGGCAATGCGCTCGCCATCGTCGCTGACGAAGGTCGCCGAGCCGTTCAACTCCAAGCGCCCATTGAGGAAATTCATCGCTGGTGAGCCGATGAAGCCAGCCACGAACAGATTGTCTGGCCGGTCGTACAGCTCCAAGGGCGCGCCGATCTGCTCGACATTGCCGCCCTGCATGACGACGATCTTGTCAGCCATGGTCATGGCCTCGATCTGGTCGTGGGTGACGTAGATCGTGGTGCCGCCCACGCGCTGGTGCAGCGCCTTGATCTCGGTGCGCATGGCCACGCGCAGCTTGGCATCGAGATTGGAGAGCGGCTCGTCGAACAGGAACACCTGCGGGTCGCGCACGATGGCCCGCCCCATGGCAACGCGCTGGCGCTGTCCGCCCGAAAGCTGGCGCGGGTAGCGATCGAGGAGCGGCGTCAGCCCCAGGATCTCGGCCGCCTCGCGCACGCGCTGGTCGATCTCGGAGGCGGGCGCGCGGCGCAGCTTCATCGAGAAGGCCATGTTGTCAAAGACCTTCATGTGCGGATAGAGCGCGTAGTTCTGAAACACCATGGCGATATCGCGCTCTTTGGCCGGCAGGTCGTTGACCACGCGCTCGCCGATGCGCACTTCGCCGCCCGAGATCGCTTCGAGCCCAGCGATCATGCGCAAGAGAGTCGACTTGCCGCAGCCCGAGGGCCCGACCAAGACAACGAACTCACCGTCCTCGATCGGCACATCCACGCCGTGGATGACCTCGGTGGTGCCGAATGCCTTGCGCACGCCTTCAATGGTGACCGACGCCATGGCCCATGTCCTCCCCTGTGGTGCTCGCCCGATCTTACGCCTGGCTGCTGCGCCATATTGTCATGGGGGACGAATGGGTCAATAACAATTTAAATCGATTTAGAGAGCGTGCTGGAAGGGCAGAGCCGATGAAACCCGAGATCGTACAACTGGTGCCGATGATGGCCCATGTCGAGGCAGCCTTGACAGCGGCCTACACCGTGCACCGCGCGTTCGAGCATCCCGACCGCGCTGCGCTTCTGGCGGAGGTGGGCGCGCGTGTGCGCGCCGTGGCCACCGATGGCCACACGGGCTGCCCGGCGGCAGTGTTTGAGGCGCTCTCGGCGCTAGAGATGATCGCAAGCTACGGCGTAGGCTACGACGCCATCGACATCCCGTCGTGCAAGGCGCGGGGCGTGCGCGTCTCCAACACGCCCGATGTGCTCAACGACGCCATGGCCGAGATCACGCTCGGGCTGATGGTGGCGCTTTGCCGCCGACTGCCCCAAGCCGATGCTTACGTGCGCGCTGGGCGCTGGAGACAGGACAACTTTGGCCTCACCGGTGAGTTGACCGGGCGGCGCCTCGGCATCCTCGGGCTTGGGCGCATCGGCAAGGAAATCGCGCGCCGGGCGCAGGCCTTCAAGATGGAGGTGGTCTACCACGGGCGCTCGCGCCAGGCTGACCAGCCCTATCCCTACTACGCCGATCTCATCGAGATGGCGCGCGCCGTCGATTGGCTGGTGGTGATCGCGCCCGGCACGCCCGAGACCAACGGTATCGTCTCGCGTGCGGTGCTGGAGGCGCTCGGCCCCGAAGGCCATCTGGTCAACGTCGCGCGCGGGGCGCTGGTCGATGAGGTGGCGCTTATCGAGACGCTGCAATCGGGGGCCCTCGGCGGTGCGGCGCTCGATGTCTTTGCCGAGGAGCCGCGCGTGCCCGAGGCCTTTTGGACCATGGACAACGTGGTGCTCTCGCCCCACCAAGGCTCAGCCACCCATAAAACGCGCACCGCGATGGGGGACTTGGTGGTGCAAAACCTCGCCGCGCACTTCAACGGCGATCCGCTGCTAACGCCAGTTGCCTGAGCGAGGGGCTTGGGCGGGGCCTCAGCCTCGCCCGACAAAGGGCATGTTGGTGGCCATGATGGTCTGGAAGAGCACATTGGCTTCCAACGGCAACTCGGCCATGTGCACCACCGCGCGGGCGACATGGGCCACATCCATCACCGGCTCCGCCGCCAGCGACCCGTCGGCCTGGGGGACGCCGCCGCCCATCTTCTCAGTCATGGCCGAGGCGGCGTTGCCGATGTCGATCTGCGAGCAGGCGATGCCAAAGGCACGCCCGTCCAGCGAAATCGAGCGCGTGAGCCCTGTGATCGCGTGCTTGGAGGCCGTGTAGGGCGCCGAGCCATAGCGCGGCACATGGGCCGAGATCGAGCCGTTGTTGATGATCCGCCCGCCTTGGGGTCGTTGCTCGCGCATCAAGGCAAAGGCCTGCGAGGCCACGAGAAACGCTCCATCCAGATTGACCGAGACGACGCGGCGCCAGTCCTCGTAGGAAATGTCGCCAACCAGCATGGTACCGATATTGGTGCCAGCATTGTTGAACACCGCATCAAGGCGCCCAAAGCGCTGCTTGACCGCCTCGAAGAGCGCCGCGACCGACGCTGGATCGGCAATATCGGCGGGCAGCGCGACGGCATTCTCACCGATCTCGGCGGCGATGCGCTCCAACGCCTCGGCCTTGCGCGCCACCAGGATCGCGGTGTGGCCTGCCGTGGCAAAGGCCTTGGCCGTTGCCGCGCCGATGCCCTGGCTTGCGCCGGTTATCATCACGATCATGGGTGGGCCTCCTGGGGGATGCGGTCGTCTGCGAGAAAGTAGCGGATGTTGTCCTCAAAACTGTCGTCGGCCTCGAAGCCGAGTGAGAGCGCATGGGTGGGCTCGAAACGCACCTTCCAGTCGCCCACGATGGCCTCGATGGCCGGATCACGCTCCCAACGGATGCGCTGTCCGGGCTCGGGACCGGCGACGCGCTCCATGGCGGCGATCATCTCGGCGACGCTGACACCAAGCCCGGGCAGCGAAAAACAGCGCAGTGCGCCGAGGGCGGCTGGCTCAACCTCGGCGCCGTGGATCAGATTGGCGATGCAGCGCCTGGGCGAGAGCACCCAGTTTTGAAACTCGGGAGCCACGGGGCAGACGGCCTCCTGGCCCTGAAGCGGCTCGCGAAAGATGCTGGAGAGAAACGACGAGGCCGCCTTGTTGGGCGTGCCAGGGCGCACGGTGATGGTGGGCAGGCGCAGACCGCGCCCGTCGAGAAACCCCTTGCGGGCGTAGTCGGTGAGCAACAACTCCGCCGCCGCCTTTTGCGCGCCATAGGAGGTTTGCGGGGTGAGGGCGCTCCAATCGTGGATCGGCTCGGGGCAGGGGCCGCCAAAGACCGCCAGCGAGGAAGCAAACACCACCACCGGCGTGTTACCGACCCGGCGCGCGCCCTCGAACACATTGAGCGCGCCGTGCAGATTGACGCCGAGCCCGGTGTCGAACTCGGCCTCGGCCTGGCCCGAGACCACCGCCGCCAAGTGATAGACCACCTGAAAGCCCTGGCCGAGCAGCGCATGGGTCGCCCCAGCATCGGCAATATCGAGCGCCAGGGCATGCACGGGAAACGGCGCCTCGACTGGGGGCGGCGTGACGATATCGGCCAGGGTGAGCGCCTCAATGGAGCCACCCGCGAGATGGCCGCGCGCTGCCAGCGCTTGAGCGAGCTTTTGGCCGAGAAAGCCGCCTCCGCCGAGGATCAACACCTTCATGTCTGGGCCTCGCGGTAGGGGGCGAACCAGCCAAGCCCGGCCTCGGTCTCGCCCGCGGGGTGGTACTCGCAGCCGACCCAGCCGGTGTAGCCGCTGGCATCGAGCGTCTGCATCAGGTGAGCCAGATCCAACTCGCCGCCGTCGGGCTCGTGGCGCTCGGGTACCGAGGCGATCTGGACGTGCTCGGTGATCGGGGCCAGCGCCGCGATGCGCTTGGTCAGATCGCCCTCCATGATCTGAGCGTGGTAGAGATCCAGTTGCAAACGCATATTAGGTGCGCCGACCTCAGCGATCACCGCGCGGGCCTCGGCGGTGGTCTTGAGGTGATAGCCCGGCATGTCGCGGTGGTTGATCGGCTCGATGACAAAGCCTTGCTCGGGCGCTGCCGCTGCCGCCTTCTTGAGATTGGCGATATAGGTGGCGCGCGCCTCGGGCCCGCCCGCATTGCCGGCCATGATGTGGATGTTCTTGGGGCGGATCACCGCGGCATAGGCCAGCGCCTGCTCCAGATCCGCCGTAAAACGCGCCTCCTGGCCGGGCACGGCGGCCATGCCACGCTCACCCCCAGCAAAGTCGCCCGCCGTGGTGTTGTAGAGCGCCTGTTCGAGCCCGTGTTCGTCGAGGCGCGCGCGGATTGCCGCCGGCGCCTCCTCATAGGGGAACAGATACTCGACCCCGCGAAACCCCGCAGCGGCGGCGCGCTCGAAGCGGTCGAGAAAGCCCACTTCGGTGAACATCATCGACAGATTGGCGGCAAAGCGTGGCATGGCGGCTCAGCCCGGATACTCGACGATGTCCTGGCGCTGCTCGCCAAGCCCGGT
>JBCDHK010000019.1:0-22719 GCA_038750185.1 Pseudomonadota bacterium | reverse complement strand
GGCCACTGAGGGCGTGGCGCGCACCCGTGCCGATCTCATCGCAGGGCTCGATGAGCGGGTGCTGGGCGCACGCTCGGGCGGTGTGCTCTACCACCCCTATATCTCGACCGCAGGCGAGCGCGGCCCCTTTGCCGAGCCGGCTGCGCGCGCTTCCTTCACCGGGCTCGACCAGGGCGTGGGCTGGGCGGGACTGGTGCGCGCGGTCTATGATGGCTTGGCCCTGGCCGCGCGCGATTGCTACGCCGCCATGGGGCCCATGCCCTCTGAGGTGCGCCTCACCGGAGGGGCGGCACGCTCGCGCGCCTTGCGCCGGATCCTGGCGGGGGCGCTGGGTGTGCCGGTGCGCACCATCGAGCGGGCCGAATCCGGGGCGGCGGGTGCGGTGATGCAGGCCGCCATCGCGCTTGGCCACTACCCGGACGCTGCTACTGCGGCGCGCGCCTGGGTCGATCCGCTGCTGCACGCAGCCGAGCCCCCCGATCCCGGCCTGATCCCGCACTACGACGCGCTCTTTGAGAGCTACCGCCACACCCGCACCGCCCTGGCCCCCGCCTGGCACGCCCAAGCCGAGACCAGACGCCGCCTGGCCGAAGGAAGCCCATCATGAGTACCGAAATCGCCATCATCGGCGACCGTTTCATGCTGTCCTCGATGTTCGAGGAGGCCCTACAGGAGGCCTGTGGCGAGGCGGTCACCTGCCGCACCCTCGATCTGCCCTGGCCCGATGAGCCCATGGAGCACGGCTATGCCAGCCCCGGCATGGAGGGCCTCAAGGAGTACATGGGCAGCGCCGAGCAGGTGATCGGCCATGTGGGCGAGGCGCCGGTGCTCGTCACCCACCTCGCGCCCCTCTCTGCTTCGATCTTCAGCGCGCTGCCCGCGCTAAAGCTGGTGGCGGTCTCGCGCGGGGGGCCGGTCAACATCGATATGAAGGCCGCAGCCGGCGCAGGTGTGACCGTGGTCAACACGCCGGGGCGCAATGCCTCCGCCGTGGCCGAGTTCACCATCGGCGCCATTCTGGCCGAGACGCGCAACATCACCAAGGGCCACGACGCACTGCGCAAGGGAGACTACCGCGGCGATCTCTACCGCGCCGATGTGACCGGCGACGAGCTTTCTGAGATGACCGTCGGCGTGATCGGCTACGGCGCCGTCGGCACACTGGTAGTGCGGCTGCTCCGCGCCTTTGGCTGCCGTATCCTGGTGGCCGATCCGTATGTCCAGCTCTCGCCCGAGGACCGCGAGGCCGGGGTCGACCTGGTCGCCTTGGAGCAGTTACTCGGCGAGGCGGACGTGATCACCCTCCACCCCCGCGTCACCGAAGAGACCCGCGGCATGATCGATGCGCGCGCACTGGCGGCGATGAAGGAGAGCGCCATCCTGGTCAACACCGCGCGCGGCCCACTGATGGACTACGACGCCCTCACCGAGGCGCTGGCGGCGGGGCGGCTGCGGGGCGCCATGCTGGAGACCTTCGCCATCGAGCCCGTGCCCCCCGACTGGCCGCTCCTCCAATTGCCCAACGTCACCCTCACCCCCCACATCGCCGGTGCCTCGCTCAAGACGGTGCGCATCGCTGCGGGCAAGGCGGCCGAGGAGGTGCGACGTTGGCTGGCCGGAGAGCCGCCGCTCAACCCGTGCTGATGGACGCTGCGCGCGCCGTTTGATCACGTCGTGGGCACGATGTAATCCGGCACGATCCCCGAGCGTGCGATATACGGCGCCGTGCTGCGCCCCGCAAAAAGTCCGTGCTCGGTGACGAGCACCGTGGCCAGCCCCGCCGCGCGCCCGCCCAGGATATCGGTGTGCAGCGTATCGCCAACCATGGCGATGCGCGCCGGATCGGCCTGGGTCAAACGTGCCAGTACCGCGTCATAGGCGTTGGCAAAGGGTTTGCCGCAAAATTCGGGCGCGATCCCGGCTGCCTCGGCGGCGGCATGTGCCCACCAGCCAGGCTCCAGCGTAAGGCCGCTCTCGCGCGGGGCGACCAGGTCGGGGTTGGCCACGACGAGCGGGCGCGGGCGCTCTTGCAAGGCGGCGATAAGGCGGGCTTGACGGGCGCTGTCCCAGCCGGCACTGCTCAAAAGGACAAAACCGTCGGCGCGCTCGAACAGGCTCGGATCGGCTTCGAGATCGGCCAAAGGCAGCGTGAGATCGGAGAAGTCGGCCCCCGGTCCGCTGGCTGCAGCCCAGAGGCCGTCGCGCCCTGCCAGGGCCGCGGCGGCGACATCGCGGCTGGAGACCACCTCCTCGGCGCTGAAATCAAAGCCAAGGGCGCGGTATTTGGCCAGGGCTGCCGTGCGGGAGTAGGTGGCGCTATTGGTCAGAACGATTAGCCGCTTACCTGCTGCACGCAGCGCCGCCATGCGCGCCACGGCGCCCGGGATGGCGCGCTCGCCGACGTTGAGCACGCCAAAGGCATCGAGCACGAACACATCGAACGCCTCAGCCAGATCGGCCAGCGATCCGGCGTGGCGGCTGCCACTCGCAAACGTGGCCTGGGGCAGACGCGCGCGCACCGCCTCATAGCGCGCAAAGGCGGTCTCGACATCGATGGTGGGCACGCTCATGCCTGCTCCTTTTGCCAGCACAACCGCTCCAGGGTGAAGTCGGCTATCGCCTCGCCCGGCGTGGCCCCTTGGACGCCACTGGTGATGAGCAGCGTGGCACAGCCCACGGCCTTGGCACCGGCGATGTCGTGTTCGGGGCTGTCACCCACCATCAGCACGCGCGCGGGCTTGGGATCGCTGAGCGCTGCAAGGGCGGCGCGAAAGATCGCGGGGTGGGGTTTGCCGATCATCTCCACCGGTGCGCCGGTATTGGCATAGGCTTGGGCCAGCGCGCCGGGGCCGGGGGCGGTCTGGCCGTCTGGCCCGGCATACATGATCCGGTCGGGGTTGGCGCAAAGACAGGCCACACCGCGCCGGGCGAGCGGCATCAGACGGCTGATGTCTTCTTCCAGGGTCGCCTTTGCCGGTTCGCGCCCGGCAATCAGCACAACGCCTGCGTCCTCTGGCTTGGCGGCGAGGGTGAGGGCCAAGCCATCCAAGGGCAGCGCGCGCCGCCCCTCGGGCACGACGAACACGCCCGTGCCAGCGGCGAGGCGCCCCGCGGCCAAGTCCTCGGCAAGGCGGGCGCGGCAGATCTCACCCGAGGTCAACACGGCATCGAATAGCGCCCGCTCAAAGCCCAAAGTGGCGAGGCGGGCGGCGTTGTCTTCGGCGCGCCGGCCCGAGTTGGAGAGGACGGCCGTTCGCACGCCTGCCGTCTTCAGCGCTGCCACCGCCTCGCGCGCACCGGAAAAGGCGGTGTGGCCGTCGTGGAGCACGCCGAACTGATCGAACAGCACCACCTCGTAGCGTGCGGCGATCTCGGCGAGCCCGGAAAGCGGCAGGGACGCGGTCATGCCCGCAGGCCAAGGGGCTGGCCATCGAGATGGGCGCGGGCGGCCCGGGCCACCCCAACGGCCGCCTCCGTAGAGGCCGCCTCGACCATTTCGGCCTGGATCAGGCGCGCGCGCAGGGCCGTCCAGACTGTGTTTTGCGCCCCCCCGCCCACACTGCGAAGGCGCGTGAGGGCCGGGGCGCCCAGTTCGGCAAGGCGGGCATAGCCCAGCGCCTCGATGCGCGCGATGCCCTCCAGCAAGCCCTTGAGAAAGAGCGCCTCCTCGGCAGGGCGCGGCTCCAGGCGCGGGGGCAGAGCGGGGTCGTTGACGGGAAAGCGCTCGCCCGGGCGCGGTAGGGGATAATAATCGAGGCCGCTGTCTGTCGTTGGGTCAATGTTACGACAAAGATCCGCAATGACCTCGGGCGCGAAATGCACCGCCAGCGCCGCGCCGCCGCTATTGGAGGCGCCCCCCGCCAGCCAGAGATCGCCGATGCGGTGGCTGTAGAGGCCGTACTCCGGGGCAAACAGCGGTTTGTCCGAGAGCAGCTTCAGGGTCAGCGTGGTGCCGAGCGCGCTCACGCCCTCGCCCGGGTGGGCCGCGCCCGTGGCCAGGAACGAGGCGCAGCCGTCGGTCATGCCAGCCACGATCACCGCGCCTTCGGGCAGGGCGTGGCGGGCAGCGGCGTCGGCGGACACCTGGCCGGTCGGCTGGCCGGCTGGCACCACCTCCGGCAAGGCCACGTCGCTAAGGGGCAGGGCGGCAATCCACTCAGGCCAGGCGCGCGCGACCGGGTCGTAGCCGGTTTTGAGGGCGTTGGACTCGTCACTCACCCCCACCGGCGCGCCGAGGCGGCTGGCGATCCAGTCGGCCTGGTGGAGCACAAGGGCACAGCCCGGGCGCCGCGACAGGGCCAAGGCCCGCGCCAAGCCCGAACTCGCGCCATGGGCTGCACTCTGGCGCGGCGCGAGGGCTGCGATGGCCTCGGGGATCGCCAGGTCGTCGACCGCATCGTTGTAGAGGAGCGCCGTGCCGAGGGGTGTGTGGCGGGCATCGAGCGCCACCACCGTGCCCGAGGTCGCATCGACCGAGAGCGCGCCGATCTCGGCCTTGAGCGCCGGGTCGAGGCGCGAGAGCGCCAGGGCCAGCGTGCCCTCCCAGACCTGGGGCGCGCGCAGATCGGCGCCGATCTCGTCCATGCGCGCCGCCGCAAGAGCACAGACCGCGCCAGTCTCAGAGAGCAACGCCGCGCGCACCCCGGAGGTGCCGACATCGATGCCAAGCGCCAGGGGCTGCGTCATGCAGAGGGGCTCTGGGCCAAGGCTTGGCGGTGTTTTTCGGCGTCCCAGCCGAGGAGGGCAGCGACTTCGGTGTCGGGGAGCGCCTGTAGCGGGGCGTCCGGCGCCACGCGGGCGATCACGTCGCCCAAGCAGCGCGCCATGGCTTCGGCGGCAGGGGGCAGATCGCGCCGGATGGCCGCGCCTTGTCCGGGAAAGAGCAGGAGGGGGGGCAGCCCGTCGGGGCCTGCAAGGCGCACGGCGGCGGCCTCGATGGCCTCGCCCTCGGTCGCCACGGCCAGGGTGGGGCCGAGAAACACGACGTGGTCGGGGTAGTAGGGGCCTGCCGCGGCTTGGGCGAGATGGGTCGGGCTTTGGCAGACGGCATGGAGCGCGGGCGCCTCCGCCGTGCGGTAATGCGGGCTGTCGAGGGCGCGCGTCGGGGCCGCTGGAGCGAGCACCGTCTCCGCTCTAAGGGCGGCCGAGACGGCGTGCAGGCGCGCTTCGGCTTCGGCCACTGTGGCACCGGCGACGATCAGGCCGTGGTTGCCGAGGATCGCGGTATGGCTTTTGGGCGTCCACGCCGCGGCGAGGGCGCGTGCCAGGGGTTCGCCCGGCATGATGTAGGGCACGATCACCGGATCGAACGCATCGAGGCGGGCGCGCAGGAGAGCCTCGGCATCGGCGCGGATCGCCAGGGCGATGGTGGCGACGCAGTGGGTGTGCAGCACCACCGGCTGGGGCAGCACGGCATGCAGCGAGGTCTCGATGGAGGGGCGCAGGCCGGGCAGGGCATGGGGCTCGGGCACGTAATCGGTGGCTTGGATCGCCTCGCCTGTCGCTACCGCCGCCACCAGCGCGTCACGCGCGACGGCGACCATGATCGGGGAGGTCTCGGCATCGGCGAGCCAGGTGCCCGAGGCCTTGACCCACATCGCGCTGCCATCCTTGAGCGAGGTGTTGCCACCTGGTCCTTGCACCTGCAACGGCTCGCGTCCGAGCCGCACCGAGGCCGCAAGCAATGCCTCGTATTCGGGTGTCTCCTTGAGGGCTGCGAAGGGATCGGCGCTCATAGCCGGGCGCCGCTGTCGGGGTCGAATAGATGCACCTTCTCGGGGGCGATGGCGAGGCGGAGGTGTTCGCCCGCTCCGACATGGGCATCGCGCGGGGCGGTGGCGACGCAGTCGTGCCCGCCCATGTCCAGATGCAACTGCAAGTCGGCGCCAGTCTTTTCGGCCAGCACCAGACGTCCGGTCAGCGCGCCCTCGGGATCGAGGGTCAAGTCTGCGGGGCGCAGGCCACAGGTCACCCGCTGTCCGGGTTGGGGCGTGGTCTCGGACGAGAGCGGCAGGTGCATACCCTGGAAAGCGACCACAGCGCTGCCGTTGGCCGCTTCCACCGTGCCCTCGAAGAAATTCATCGCCGGCGCCCCGATGAAATCGGCGGCGAAGCGGCTGACCGGGCGATCATACAGTTCATCGGGGGTGCCGACTTGCTCGATGCGCCCGCCCTGCATGAGCACGATCTTGTCGGCCATGGTCATGGCTTCGATCTGGTCGTGGGTGACGTAGATCGTGGTGGTGCCGAGGCGGTCGTGCAACTGGCGGATCTCGAAGCGCATCTGGGCGCGCAGTTTGGCGTCGAGGTTGGAGAGCGGTTCGTCGAAGAGAAACACCTTGGGCGAGCGCACCATGGCGCGGCCCATGGCGACGCGCTGGCGTTGGCCGCCCGAAAGCTCCTTGGGGTAGCGCGCCAGGTAGTCGGTGAGACCGAGAAGGGCTGCGGCCTCCTCGACGCGGCGGCGGCGCTCGGGCTTGGGGATCTTCTTGATCTCCAAGCTGAAGGCGATGTTGTCGGCCACGGTCATGGTCGGATAGAGCGCGTAGTTCTGGAACACCATGGCGATGTCGCGGTCGCGCGGGTGGACTTCGTTGACCCGCACGCCGCCGATCAGGAGATCGCCGGCGCTCACCGTCTCTAGCCCCGCGGTCATGCGGAGAAGCGTGGTCTTGCCACAGCCCGAGGCGCCGAGGAGGACGGCGAACTCGCCCTCGGCAATGTCGAGCGAGAGGTCGCGCATCACCTCGGTCTTGCCGAAGGATTTGGCGATGTTGCGATAGGCGACGGTGGCCATCGGTCCTCAGTAGGTCTGGCGCGTGGGCGTCAGGCAAATCTCCTGCACCAGCGCGTTTTGTGGCAGGGCGTAGGCGTTGAGGATCAGGTCGGCCACGATCTCCGCCCCGATGCCGCCGCCCATCTTGACCTTGTTGGCCTTGTAGTTGGCCAGCGTCTCGGCATCGAGGACGCCCGAGAGCACTTCGGTCTCGATCACACCCGGTGAGATGACGATGACGCGCACGTCATGGGCCGAGAGATATTCGCGCAGCGACTCGCTGACGGCGTGGACGAAGAACTTGGTGCCGCAATAGACCGTGTGGTCAGGGTACACCTTGCGCCCGGCAATGGACGACATCATCACCAGCGTGCCGCGCTTGCGCGCCATCATGCCCGACATCACCGCATGGACGGTGTTCATCACGCCCTTGGTGTTGATGTCGATCATCTCGTCCCATTCTTCGGGGGGCTGGCGGCCTATGTCGGCCAGGCGCGCGATGCCGGCATTGGCGAACATCAGGTCGGTCGGGCCGAATTGAGCTTCGGCCTCGTCCACGGCTGCCTTGAGGGCGGCGCGTTCGCGCACATCGACGGCGCGGGCCAGGCTGTTGGGCAGGCCCATAGCCTCCATGCGCTCGATGCGCCGCGCCATCATCAGCACCGGGTGGCCGGCGGCGGAGAAGGCGCGGGCGGTGGCCTCGCCGATGCCAGAGGAGGCGCCGGTGACGGCGATCAGGGGTTTGGTCTCGCTCATATCCTGTGCTCCAAAGGGGGCGGACGCGCGGCCCGCCCCCCCTTTACTCCTAGCCGCTGACGATGCGATCAGCCGCCTGGGCGATGTCGTCCATCGCCTCCTTGGCCGAGCCGTATTCGCCCGCGAAATACTTGCCGAGGCGCACCGGGATGGTGTCGTTGGACAACTCGGCCCACTGCGGCAGATCGGGCTCGGAGCCCATGTCGTTGGCGATGGTCTCGCGCACCACATCGAGGTGGCGCGTGGTCCCTGGCCCCACGCGGCGGTTGGCGATGATGCGTGGGTCGTCGTAGACGCTGGCCCGCGTCGGCCCCGTGCCGCCACCAAGCGCCGTGATCAGCACCTGGGTGTCGTAGGAGGTGGCCCACTGCATGAAGATCCAGGCCGCATCGGGGTTTTTCGAGTTTTTCGAGACCGCCAGCGACGAGCCGCCCTGGTGGCCCACCCCTGGGATCTCGCCGAAACCGGTCTCGTCGACGGTGCGCAGCGCGCGCTTGGGCGGCGGGCAGCGCACGGCTTCCATGAGACCGGAGACTTTGGTGGCCGAGGGGTCGTCGAAATAGGGGAAGAACTCGCCCCAGCTCATCATCGAGGCCGCAACGCCTTGGGCGATGGACTGGCCCTGGCCGTCCCAAGTCCAGCCGGTGACGCCCGGCGGCATGGTCTGCCAGAGCCTGCGCCAGTACTCCATGGCCTCCAGGCCGCGCTCGTCGTTGCCCGAGAACTTGCCCTCGGCATTGAAGATTGAGCCGCCGTGGCCCCAGAGCCAGGCCGTCCAATCGCACTCCAGGCTGTAGTGGCCTGATTTCATCTGGCCGGTGGCGCCGTACATGTCCGGGCCCATGGCGTCGGTGATCGCCTTGGCCTGCTCGTAGTACTCCTCCAGCGAGGTGGGCGCGGAGAAGTTCATCTCCTCCCAGATGTCGCGGCGGTACATCATGATGAAGATCGGGATGTCGTAGGGCACGCCGACCAGACGATCCTCATAGCGCGCGATGCCGTCGACCAGCGCCGGCAGGAAGTCGTCCATGTTGTAGTCCGGCATGGCCAGATCGGGCTTGTCGGCCATCTGCTCGCGCGGGTCGAACACGTCCTGGCTGGTGAAGGCGGCCCAGGACTGATCGATGTAATAGAGATCGTAGGTGCCGAGCTGGGAGGCGATGTCGAGCGTCAGCTTTTGCAGCACCTGTTCGAGCGGCAGCACCTCGATCTCGACAGTCATGCCCGAGGCTTCCTCGAAGAAGGGCTTGAGTTGGGAGTTGATCGCGTTCGAGGGCGGGGTCGATTCGGTGGCGAGCTTCAGCGTGGTCCCGCGGAAGGGTTTTGAAACGTCGCGCACCCAGGCCAGCATGTCCTCCGAGGGGCGCAGGTCGGGGTCTTGGGCGAGTGCCGGGCGCCCGCCGAAGGGGCGGGACATGCCGAGCCCGAAGGCGCCGAGGCCGAGGCCCAGTTGCCCGGCACTTCTCAGGAAGGTGCGCCGGTCGATCTGACGGCGGACATAGCGGTCGGCCAGATTGGCCACCCAGAACTTGCGGTCGCTGTCGCGCATGGTTTCCTCCTTGTTGCGCTGTAGCCGCGGTTGGCCGCGGTCGTTGGTCGTCATTGTTTGAGCGATCCCAGGGTCAGTCCTCGGACGAGTTGTTTTTGGACCAGCAAAATGAACACGAAGGCCGGGATCATGGCTGCCGCCCCCAGGGCCGCCATGTTGCCCCAGGCGGTGCCGGTCGAGGTGACAAAGCTCGACGAGACCACCGGCACGGTCTTGAGGCCGGTTTGGGTTAGGGTCAGGACAAAGATGAACTCGGTCCAGGAAAAGATGAAGCAGAGCACGGCCGTGGCCGCGATGCCGCCTTTGGCCATGGGCAACACGACACGGCGAAAGATCAGCCAGCGTGAGGCGCCGTCGATGAGCGCGCTCTCGTCGATCTCGGTCGGGATGTCATCGAAGAAGCTCTTGAGCAGCAGCACCGCCAGCGGCAGGTTCATCACGGCATGGATCAGGATAACGCCGAGGTAGCTGTCGAGCAGGCCCACGTCCTTATAGATGAAGAACATCGGGATGGCGACGGCGACCGGGGGCATCATCCGGGTCGAGAGCACCCAGGCGACGAAGGCGTGGCGGCCTTTGAAGGGCATCCTTGAGAGGGCGTAGGCCGCAAAGGTCGCCACCATCACGGCCAGCACCGTCGAGCCAAGCGCGACCACGATGCTATCCCAAAGCCGGGGCGCCATGTAGAAGTTGCCGCCGCCGGGCAGCACCTCCTGCTGGCGCAGAAAGCCGAGCGAGATGCCGAAGACCTCCTCGAAATTCTTCAGCGTCGGCTCGAATACCCAGACATTGGGCGGCGTGTCGAAGATCTCGCGCGCGTTCTTGAAGGCGACCGTGATCCAATAATAGAGCGGGAACACGAACAGCGCGACCACCGCCAAGGCGGCGGCCAAGCGCACCCGGCGCCGGGTGGGGCTCTCGACGATCACCAGCGCACCTTTGCGATCTTGATGAACAGATTGGCCAAGACCAGGATGATGACCAGCGAGACCAGGCTGAGCGTCGCCCCATAACCCCATTTGATGAAGCTGAAGGTCTGCTGCCAGGCATAGAGGCTGAGCACATAGGTCGAGGTGCCCGGCCCGCCCGAAGTCATGACGAAGACGTAGTCGAACATGCGAAAGAGATCGATGCCGCGGATCAGCACCGCGATGGCGATCACTTTGGACATCAGCGGCAACGTGATGCGGCGAAAGATCTGAAAGGACGAGGCGCCGTCGAGCATGGCCGCCTCATAGGGCTCGGGCGGCAGGGCGCGCAGGCCGGCGAGGAAGATCAACACCATAAACGGTGTCCACTGCCAGATGTCGGCCACCATGACACCGGCAAGGGCGGTCGAGGAGGTGGCCAGGATCGGCGTCTGCTCGCTCAGCAGCCCAAGCCCCTCCAGCACATAAGTGAGGACGCCGAACTCGGGATCCTGGAGCAGCAAAAACATCATGCCGGTGATGGCAGGCGGGATCACGAGCGTGAGCGTGAGTAGCCCGCGCAGCACCCCAAAGCCGCGCGCATCGCTATCAAGCAACAGCGCGATCGCCATGCCAAGCACGACCTCGATGGCCAGCACCACGAAGAAATACGTGAAGGTGACCGAGAGCGAGCCCCAAAAGCGCGCGTCGTTCCAAAGCGCCTCCCAGTTGTCGGTTCCGACGTACTCCAGGCGGCGGCGGAAGGGGGCGTATTCGTGAAACGACAGCCAGATGTTGTAGAGCAGCGGATAGATCGTAAAGCAGATCAAGAGCGCAATCAGCGGCGCAAGCCAGGGCAGCGGGCGGTCGCCCGAGAGCACCCTCAAGGCCCCCAAGCGCCCACGGCGCCGGGGCAGCGCTTGCGCCAGATCGCTCATGCCTTGGCCTTGGCCTTCCTGGCGGCGGGGGCTTTTCTGGCAGGGGAGGGCTTCCTGGCAGCGGGCTTCTTTTTGCCGGGCGCGGACTTCTTTTTGGCCGCCGCACGCTCCTCGGCGCTGTCCTGCACGCCGTAGCCCGCGAAGGCGTCGATGGTGTCCTCCACCTCACGGTCGGTAAGCAGCACCGGGCCGAGGCCGAGCGAGAGGAAATACTGGCGCGCGATGGTCTCTAGCTCGACCGCGCGCCACATGGCTTTCTCCAGCGTCTCGCCGATGGTGATCATGCCGTGGTTGGCCAGGAGACACGCCGTGCGATCCTGCATGGCCTCGATGGCAAGCTGCGAAAGCTCCTCGGTGCCAAAGCGCGCATAGCCCGCACAGCGCACCGAATTGCCGCCGAAGGCTGCGATCATGTAGTGGCAGGCGGGGATCTCCTTGCGCGCGATGGCGAGCGTCGTACAGTAGGTCGGATGGGCATGGACCACCGCCCCCGCATCCTGGCGCCCGCGCAGAAGCGCCTGATGAAACCGCCACTCGGTCGAGGGCTTGAGTGGACCATCATAGGCGCCCGAGCCGTCCTCCAGCGCGACCGAGGCCACCATCTCGGCGGTCATATCCGCATAGGGCGTGGCCGAGGGCGAGATCAGCATCCGTCCTTCATGGCGCACGGAGATATTGCCCGAGGTGCCTTGGTTGATGCCGAGCGCGTTCATGGCGCGGCAACTCTCAACGATCTTTTCGCGCAGTGCGCGCTCAGAAGTGTCCATGGGTGTCCCTCATCCCTCGTTGGCGGCGAATGCATCGAGCAGGCCGGCATCGCAGGCGATATCGGCAAAAGAGTAGCGGTTGCGCATCTCGTGGCCGTGGCGCACGGCCTCTTTGTAGAAGCCCGCGTCGAGGCCGAGACCCGCCGCATCGGTGGCACCGCCGGCGGCGCTGAGCGCTGCGGCCATCGCCTCGGGGGCGACAGCAAGCCCCAAGCACTCGCGGCGCAGATCGGGCCAGAGGGCGGCGAGCTGATCGTTGAGGGCGGTCGCGCCGTCGGCATCGAGGGCCTTCTTGGCGTACTCGGCCGCGCATTCCTCGGCGATGCGTTCGCCCATGCGCGCGGCCATGCCAGGGCGGTCGATCTTGGTCGGCCCCAGCACGGGCGGGGTGTCCGAGGCCAAAATCTGCGCTTGCAGCCGCGCCATGGTGAGGCTCGCCACGCCCACCTGCTCGCCGTGGAGCGTGCCGGGATGGCGCTCGCGCGCGAAACAGTCGATGTAATGGGAGATCTGATGCTCGCCCATGGAGCCGTGGTTGGAGACCTTGGTCAGCGTCACGCCAAGGCCCGAGAGCACCAGCGCACGCACCAGATAGCCGATGGCCTCGATCTCGCCCCGCCCGATGCCGCCAACGCGGGCGAGCATCTCGCGGTCGTTGGCCTCGGCGATGAGGTAGGGCTCCTCCATGAAGAACGAGCCGTGTAAGCGGTGCGACATCCACCAGTCGATGCGCGCCACGGACGAGCAGAGGCAATCGCCAAACCCTGCCGCAGCCAGGCGCGGCGGGGCGGCGGCAATCACGCCGAGGTCGAAGAACGCCGCCTTGGGCGCCTGGGCGGGCAGCGAGATCTTGAGCCCCGAGGGCAGCGTCATCGAGGCGGTGGAGGAGGTGTAGCCGTCCATCGAGGCCGCGGTGGCAAACACCGAACACGTCCGCCCATCGGCGGCGGTGACGTATTTGCACAGATCATTGAGCGTGCCCGAGCCCACCGCGACGGCATGGCTCACCCCAGCGAGGCGCGCACGCAGCCGCTCGGCCTCGGCCATATCGGCATGGGGGTGGCCCTCGATCACCACCTCGCGCAGGGAGAGCCCGGCGCCGGTCAGCGCCGTGGCCACGCGCCGCCCCATCGCCTCCCAGGTGGGCGCATCGGCGACGACGGCCAGCGTGCCCTCCAAAGCGAGGGCTGCGATCAGATCGGCCTCGCGCCCGTCCAGGCTCTCCTCGATCACGATGGCTTCGGTGGCAGCGCGCGGCGAGGCTTTGCCGGTGCGCGGGCTCACCCAACGCCCAGCCGCGACGTCATCGATCAAGGCGGTCCAGCCGCCCTCAGGCATGGGGCTTGCCATATCCATCGCGCTTCCAGGTCCTCAGAGAAACGATCTTGCCGTCGTTCTGCGACATAAGATCGCTTCGTACCAAGGTCTTGTCAATGACAGTTTTCGAGGGCGCTTGACATTTGTCAGAAACACCGCAGGCTCACCCCGTGGAGCACTCTGGAAAACCCATCGCCGAGCCTACCAGCCAGCCCCCGGCAGAAACCGGCGGCGACGCGATCTTGTGGGCGGCCTGGCTCTACTACGGCGAAGCGCTGACCCAAAACGACGTCGCCGCCAGCCTCGGTGTCTCGCGCGCCTCGGTGGCCAACTACCTGGCCGAAGCGCGCAGGCGAGGGCTGGTCCAGATCCATCTGGCGCCCGATCTGCTCTCGCGCCTCTCGCTGGGGCGCGCCTTGGCCGCGCGGTTTGGGCTCCAGGCCGCCGCCGTCGCGCCCCCCGCCGACACCAGCGAAGATCCCGCAAGCTTGCGCCGGCGCCTCGGCCTGCTCGGCGCCCAGGTGATCGCGCCCTGGCTCAGCGACGGCGCCACGCTCGGCGTCGCCTGGGGGCGCACGGTGCTGGAGCTGGCCCACGCGCTGCCGACCCGCGCCTTAGCGCGCGCCGAAGTGGTGCAGATCTCGGGCTCCTCGCTCGGCGAAGACGCCTCCTCGCCCGAAGCCTGCACCGTGCTGATCGCCAATCGCCTCGGCGCGCGCTGTCGTAATTTCCATGCGCCCGCAGTGGTCTCCAGCCGCGGGCTTTGTGCAGCGCTCCTCGACGAACCAGCGCTCGCGCGCCACTTCGCCCGCCTGCGCGGCTGCGATATCGCGGTCTTTGGTGTGGGTGAGCTGGGGCCTGGCACGGTCTGGTCCGACACCGATTTCCTGCCCGCCTCGGTAGCCCATGACTACCGCGAGGCCGGCAGCGCAGGCGTCCTCATCGGGCGGTTCATCGATGCAAAGGGGCGCGAAGTCCCAGGCCCCTTGAGCGGGCGCCAGATCGCCATCGCGCTGGCCGATCTCGCAGCCCTGCCGGTGCGGGTGTGCCTTGCGGGCGGGCCAGCCAAAACCGAGGCGATCCGCGCCACCCTGACCGGCGGCTACGCCAGCCACCTCGTCACCGACGCCGAGACCGCCCGCCGCCTGTTGGGCGAGACCCCACCCGAGGAGAGCCACCCCAAGGAGACCCCATGACGACCCCCGATCTCGTCGTCGGCCTCGACAGTTCAACCCAATCGACCAAGGCCATCGCCTGGAGCCGCGAGGGCGAAGCGCTGGCCGAAGGCCGCGCCCCGATCCCCCTGTCCACGCCCCAACCCGGCTGGGCCGAGCACGACCCAGAGGACTGGTGGCAGGCGGCCTGTAGCGCCCTCAAGGCCCTGACCGAGCAGATCGATCCAGCCCGCGTGGCAGGGCTTGCCATCTCCAACCAGCGCGAGACTGTGGCCTTTGTCGATGCCGATCTGCGCCCGACCCGCCCGGCCATCGTCTGGCTCGACGAGCGCGCCATGGCCGAGGTGGCGCGGCTCTCGGAGGCACTGGGCGCGGACGAAGTCCACCGCATCACCGGCAAGCCGCCCGACATTACGCCCGTGCTCTATCGCCTGGCCTGGATGCGCCGCCATCAGCCCGAGGCCCTTGAGGCGACGGCGCTTTTGCTCGATGTCCACGGCTATCTGATCGGGCGTCTAACCGGCACACCAGCGGCAAGCTGGACCAGCGCCGACCCCTTCGGGGTGTTCGATATCGAGGCCAAGGCATGGTCGGCGCCGCTGCTGAGCCCTCTCGGCCTCACGCCAGAACGCTTTGCCAAGGCCCTGCCCCCCGGCAGTGCGGCGGGGCGCCTCACCGCAAGCGCCGCCGCGGCAACGGGCCTGGCCGAGGCGACACCGGTCTACGCCGCCGGGGGCGACGGTCAATGCGCGGGGCTTGGCGTCGATGCCGTGCGCCGCGGCCGGGTCTATCTCAACCTCGGCACCGCGATCATCACCGGCACCTGGTCGGACACCCCACGCATCGCGCGCAGTTGGCGCACCATGACCTCGCCCACCGGACGCGGCTATTTCCTGGAGGGCTGCCAGCGCGCCGGGGCCTATTTCCTCAACTGGTTCGTCGACGGCTTTTGCGGCAGTTCTCGCGGCGGCATCGACGGCACGGTCTTTGCCCGCCTTGAGAAAGAGGCCGCGGCCTTGCCCATCGGGGCCCAGGGGCTGACCGTCTGCCCCTATCTGACCGGCGTCATGGACCCGCACTGGAACCCCAAGGCGCGCGCGGGCTTTCTCGGCGTCGCTCCCCACCACGGCCAGGGCCATTTCTACCGGGCGATCCTGGAGGCGCTGACGCTGGAGAGCGCGCGCGCGGTCGAGGCCATGGCGGCGGCAGGGCTGGCGCCCGAGCGGATCCTGGCTGTGGGTGGCGGCGCCAACAGCGCGCTCTGGATGCAGATGGTCGCCGATGCCACCCAACTGCCGATCACCCAGAGCGAGAGCTTGGAGGCGTCCTCGCTCGGGGCGGGCATGGCGGCGGCTGTCGGGGCTGGCTGGTTCGAGGGTTTCGATGCGGCAGCCACGGCCATGGCGCGCGAGGGCGAGACCCGCCAGCCCAACCCCGACACCCGGGACACTTGGCAGGCCCTCTCACGGCGTCAGGCGTTGGCCTACTGGGCCGAAGGCGCGTCCGAGGAGGCCACCGGGGAAGCTGACGGGCGCGCGGGCGAGGGAGCAGGGGACAGATAGCGCTCGCGCACGGCCTCTACCGTCGCCTCCAGTCCCTCGCGCCGCAAATAGCGGATCCAGGCGCGCAACAAGCCGCGGCGGGTGCCGGGGGGGACTTTGGGCAACACCGCGCTATCGATCTCGCCCTTGGTCAGGGCCGGGTTTAGCGCCGGTACCAGCGTGGCCAAACTATCGACCAGCGCTGCATCACCCGGCTCCAAAATGCCTTCGAACGTGCCAAAGCGCTGTGCCATATCCGTCTCCGGCGGGTGCTCGGGCAAGCCAAAGGCGCGGCCAAAGCCCAGATCGGGGCGCTTTTTCTCCAAGAGCGCGACATGCGCCCAGTTGGCGTTGAGCACTTGTGCCGCTGCTTCGGGACGGAGTTGGGCCTTGCGGCCCAGCGCACCGCAGGCGGCATTGGCCTCTTCGAAAAACCGCACGAGGTTATTGGAGATCGGGAGCAAAAGCCCGTTTCTCTCGGGCAGGACGTCACGGCGCAGGCGCGCCATCGCCAGCGTCTGCTCGGTAGTCAGCGAGGGATTGGCCACCACCTCAGGCAGCGTGACCTCCGTGCCGGTGATCTCCGAGAGCAACCCCGCCAGATCGGCCACCACCGAGTTGTCGGCAAACTCCTCACGCCGGTAGAGCCGGGCGTGGACACGCGCCTGCAGCGGTGCCCCGGGCCAGGCGACCAGCGGCGAGGCGAAATCGCGCACATACGTCGCGGGCTCTTCGATGGTGTGGGAGGCTTTAGCGCGCTGGAGCGAGTGGGCGAGATAGCTTTTGTCAGGCGGGCGGATGTAGGCGACGATGTCGATGCCGTCGATCTCACTCAAGAGCGGCGCGAGCAGGGTCTGCAGGCTCTTGGGCTTGGTCGAACACAGGATAAACTCGGCCGAGAGCACGACAAAACGCACCCCCGGCGCCTTGGCTTTCTCGACCACTTCGGCCAGATTGTCGCGTGCGAGGGTATGGGCGCGCTCGGCATCGCCGCGCACCGTCAGGCCGATGAGCCTGGAATAGACGAAGTGCCCGCCGATGCGCCGCGGCGCGTGGTAGAGGATGCCCTGTTCAGCCAACGCCTCGCGGGCGTCGTAGAGGGAGGCTTGGATCGCGGTCGAGCCGCATTTTCCATCGCCAGCGTGTAAAATGAGGCGCGGCATAGAAGCTATCCTATCCGTATCGGTGTGTACTGGGGCGGTGTGTACTGGGGCGGTGTGTACTGGGGCGGTGTGCACTGACGCGAGATCCGCAGGCGCGAGACCGATGTACAGGGCTCCAGCAGCACGATCGGAACGGTTGGTGCATGGACGATCACGCTGATACCACCAGGTTGGCCAGCCCCAGCGTGACGATACCGAGCCCGGTGAGACGCGGGGGCCTCGCAAACCCCACCGTAGATTTCGCCCCAAATCCCGCCGCACTCCCCGGCTGCATTGCAGCGCATCAAGGCGATCTCCAATGCTTCTTTTCCCTTATAGCACGAACAGGGGAGTGGCAAGAGCCGCGCCCTGGGAGCCGTGTATCATGTTGAATTTTCCGGCTGACGCCTTTTGAAAAGATTGCGCTTTTTCGGGACAGGCTCCACAGCCGTGACAATAAAGCGCTTCGATCAGAGCCCCTCGGCCCATTCTCGCCAGGCGACGGATCTGATGTGATCTAGCTCTCTGGCGCCGTCCTGCCGCGGCCGGAGCGAGGCCCGAACAGACCAAACCATCCTGAGGGTTAGAGCGCTTTGCGCGGCGCTCCACATCAAAAGCGCGTCAAATCGCTCTGCTGGGTCTTGGCCAGGCTGATTGCGATCTCTGCACCAAGAGCGGCGTTGTTCAGGATGAGGGCGATGTTGGCCTCCAGCGAGCGGCCCTCGGTCAGCGCCAGGACGCGCTCCAGCAAAAACGGCGTGACCTCTTTGCCTGTAATGCCTTGCTTTTGTGCCTGGCGGACGGCGGCTTCAATGGGCGGGCCCAGTTCTGCGGCTGGGATTTCGTCTGGCTCTGGAACGGCCTGGGCGACCAACTGCCCCCCCTCCAGCCCCATTGCCGCGCGCAGGCGATGGGAGCGGGCGATCTGCTCGGCGGTGTCCATGCGGATCGGAACGGGCAGGCCGCTCTCGCGCGACCAAAAGGCGGGAAAGGCGTGCGTGCGATAGCCGATGACCGGCACGCCCAGCGTTTCGAGCACCTCCAGCGTCTTCGGCAGATCGAGTATCGCCTTGGCGCCCGCAGCCACGACCGTAACCGGTGTGCGGGCCAGTTCGTGGAGATCGGCTGAGATGTCGAAGGAGGTCTCGGCGCCGCGATGGACGCCGCCGATGCCGCCGGTGGCAAAAGTCTCGATCCCGCCAAGACGGGCTGCGATCATCGTCGCGGCAACGGTGGTCGATCCTGTCGCCCCGTCGATCATCGCCGCCGCCAGATCGGCGCGTGACAGCTTGCGCACTCCAGGCGTCGTTGCGAGCGCGGCAAGGGCGGGCGCCTCCAGCCCGATGTGCAATGTGCCGGCAATCACGGCGATCGTCGCGGGCACGGCGCCACGCGCGCGGACGACCGCCTCAAGCGCCTGCGCTGTCTCCAGGTTGCGCGGGCTTGGCAGGCCGTGGGTGATGATCGTCGATTCCAGCGCGACCACTGGCTGGCCCTGCGCCAGCGCCTCGGCAACCGGCTCGGAAAACTGCAGGGGAAGGATCGCGCTCATCTGAGCCTCGTCATGTGGTCTGTGGCCGCTTGCAGCGCCTTGGCCAAGGCGGCTTGTGGCGCCATGTGCCTATCGGGACAGGCCAGGAAGGCCGAGAGCAGCGCATCGCCCGCACCGGTGACCGAGACACGGCCAGAGAGCGGGGCCGGCGTCAAGACAACCGTCTCGCTGGGCGTTGCCAGGGCCGCGGGGCGGGGGCCATCGGAGACCAGCGCCACCCCCGCACCGGCACGGCGCAGACCATCGGCGGCGTCCCTGGCCGTGCGATGGCCGATCTGGAGGATGGCGGTCGCTTCTTCGAGATTGGCGATGATGGTCGGGCTGTGGCGCTTGGACAAAAGCGTCCTCAGCCTTGGCGCCTTGGCCGGGCTGACCGGATTGGCCACGACCTCGACCCCCGCCGCCGCAGCATCCTCGGCAAGCCGCGCCAGCACTGGGGCGGAAAGATTGGCCTCCAAAAACAGCGACCGGGTGTGGGCAAGGTGGGGGCCAAGGCAATCGGGAATGGCCTGGCAATGGATATCGAGAAGGGCGGTATGGGCAACGGCGGCGATCAGGCTGCCCGCACCATCCTCGATGGCGAGATAGCGGCTGGTTGCAGCCTCGGCGACACGCACGACAGGGGCGCATCCGACGCCCGCCGCTTCGATGGCCGCGATCAGAGCAGCCCCCGCCGCGTCCCCACCAACAACCGCCGAGAGGCGCACGACACAGCCCCGCGCCGCAAGCCCAAGCGCCACATTCAGCGCAACGCCTCCTGGCCGTTGCTCGATCCAGCCCGGCACGTCGTCACCGATTTGCACAGGGCCGCCAGCGTGGCCGACGATGTCCCAATGGGCTGCGCCGACGCAGAGAAAATCCACCGCGCGCGCCGTCACGCCGGCTCCTTGGGCTGTGGGGCCATGGAGGGTGTGAGGATCGGGCGCCACAGAAGTATGGGCGGCCGCGCCGGTGGGCAGCCACGCCTAAGGTGATCCATCAGCAAGATGCCTGCCGGTTCGATCCGTCTCGGCCCGAGCACTAGCGCGCACTCGGCAAACCCTCGACCAACAGATAAAGGCCAAAACGCGCACCGGCGATGATCGAGAACACCACGATCGGCGCCCCGGGGCTCAGTACCGAGAGCGCCGACAGGCCCTGGCCGACCGTGCAGCCAAGCGCCAGCACCCCGCCCACGCCCATCATGGCCGCCCCCAGCATCTGGCGGCGCAACTCGCGGGCGTCGTCGCAGGCCTCCCAGTGAAACTCGCGCCGCCAGAGCGAACCCGCGCTAGCCCCGAGCACCACGCCGAACACCGAGGCCACGGCAAAGCCCGGCGTGGTGCCGAGCGGATTGAGCATCACATAAAGCAGCGCCTCGCCAAGGGGCTGGGAGAACGAGACCGCCTCAAGCGCCACCACGTCGAAGCCGATCCCCCCCGCATACCCGGTGGCGATCCAGGCAAAGGGCACGACAAGCCCGACCAAAAGGCCGACGCCAACGCCCTTGCGCCCCAACCACGTACCGCCCCAGCCGAGGGCGGCCCCGGCCAGTCCGAGCCCCGCTACGATGCCAATCGACCAGGGCGGCAGTCCGATCAGGCTGGCGACGGTATCGCTGAGGCTCATGCCGGGTTGGGGGGCGATCTCGGTCAGCCCCATGCGCAGTCCGGCCAACGGGCCATTGAGGGTGGCGTAGGCGGCAAGCCCGACCACGACGACCATCAACACCGAGCGCAGATCGCCGCCGCCGATGCGCGCCAGTGCGCCAAAGCCACAGGTGCCGACCAGCGCCATACCGCAGCCAAACACCAGCCCACCGAGCACCGCACCGATGGGCGACCAACCGAGCTGGGCGTAGAGGGTCTGGCCAGGATCGAACAGCCCGGCTCCAGACGCCATGGCCGTGCCGATGATCGCCGTGGCAGCAGCCAGCATGACCATGCGCAACCGGGTGAGATCGTGGCCGTAGGCTGCGTCCTCGATCGAGCCCATCATGCAAAACCGCCCAAGCCGCGCCGCCAGCCCGAGCGCCACACCAGCAGCCAGCCCGGCTGCACTGGCCAGGAGCGCACCGTCGCCTTCGAACATGGGCGTATCCTCTCTGTTTTGTCCGAGAGTAGGGAGGATCGGCCTCTCAATGCAACGATTGCGTCGCCGCGGCCCGCGGGCTCAGGCGTCGGCGGGGTTCTGGGGGGCGCTCTCGGGATCGTTGCAGAACATGTCGTAGACGACGGTGATGACACGCTCGGCGCGGCCATCGGCGAGGCGGTAGTAGATCGTCTTGCCCTCGCGGCGGCTCTCGACCAGACCTTCGAGACGCAGCCGGGCAAGCTGTTGGCTGACGGCGGCCTGGCGCTGGGAGAGCAGGCGCTCCAGTTCGGTCACCGAGCGCTCGCCCTGGGCCAGATGGCAGAGGATCATCAAGCGCCCCTCATGGGCGAGCGCCTTGAGAAAATCGGCCGCCTGGCGCGCGTTTTCCATCATGCGCGCCATCTCGGCCTCTTCCAAGCCCTCGGTGATGATCGGCAGTGCCATGAAACCGCTGCTCCCGCTCAGAACTTCAGGAAGCTCTGACATAGTGTTTATTGCCGCACCTGCACAGTCGTCATGGTGCAGCGGTGTGGTGGCGGGGGGTGTCGCGGCGGGGATCGGGCGCGGGACGGGCATGGCCTTTACGTCTCAGTCTGCCCGGGCTGCTGCCTGGGCCAACAGGCGGGTGAGCATGGGATAGAAAAAATCCTCACCCGCATAGCCTTCGAGGCGGCCGACCTCCTGTCCGTCGCGCAACAGAACGAAAGTCGGGGTGAAGCGGGCAGGGCGGACAAGGCGCACGCCCTCAGGTAGGGGCTCGTGGATGCTGGCGCGCCTGAGCGGCGCCTGCGCGCCCTCCTCGGTCAGGGGGTAGGCGCCGCCGATTTCCCTCTCCCAGCGCGCACACCATTCGCAGCCGGGCTGGTCGAACAGCATCAAGGCCATCTCAGCGCGCGCAGGCGCCACGGCAAGCAGGAGCAGTGTGAGAGCGAGGCGGAGATGCGGCATTGGCTCGATTGACCCTGTTGTCAGTTTAGACATATCATTTACTGAATATATGAATATGACAAGCCTGGGGATGAAACGGCCATGGACTTTGATATCGGCCATGCCGGCGCGGTGGTGGCGGGGCTGATGTCCTTCGCCTCGCCTTGTATTCTGCCCATCGTCCCGCCCTACTTGTGCTTTCTGGCCGGCGTCAGCCTGGACGAGCTGAGCGAGGGCGAGCGCCGCGCGGGCGCTGATCGCCGCGTCGTCCTGGCAGCGCTTTGCTTCGCGCTCGGCTTTGCCACCATTTTTGTCCTGCTCGGCGCCACCGCCAGCAGCCTGGGACAAGCCCTCAGCCGCCACTTCGACACGCTGCGCTGGATCGCGGGCGGGGTGATCCTGATCATGGGGCTGCATTTTCTGGGGATCCTGCGCATCCCGCTCCTCTACCGCCAGGCCCGCGTCGAGGTGGAGCAGCGCCCGGCCACGTTGGCGGGCTCCTATCTGGTGGGCCTCGCCTTCGGCTTTGGCTGGACGCCCTGTGTCGGCCCGGTACTGGCCGCCATCCTCTTCACCGCCGCTGGGCGCGAGACGGCAACCGAGGGCGCCACGCTGCTCGGCGCCTATGCTGTTGGCATGGGGTTGCCGTTTGTGCTCGCTGCCGGGTTCGTGCGCCCGTTCCTGGCCCTCATGCGCCGCGCCCGGCGCCATCTGGGGCTGGTCGAGCGCACCATGGGTGGGGTGCTAGTGGTAACGGGCGTGCTCTTCATGACCAACAGCATCGCCGATATCGCCGCCTGGATGCTCGACTATGTCCCCGCCCTCGGCTGACCCAAAGGAGACCGCCATGTCCGCCAGCCGCCTAGCCGCCGCCTGCCTCGCCCTCTCGCTGGGTGCGGCCCCCGCTGCATTGGCCGAGCCCGCGCCTGGGGCGCTCCACCACCAAGACTGGTTCGCCGTCACCTTCAAGGACATGCGCGAGGACCTGGAGAGCGCCGCCGACGAGGGCAAGCGCCTGGCCGTCATCATCGAGCAATACGGCTGCATCTACTGCCGCAAGCTGCACGAGGAGGTGCTCTCGGATCCGGAGGTCGCCGCCTACATCGAGGCGAACTTCGTCGTCGTCCAGCTCAACATGTTCGGCGACGAGGAGGTCACCGATCTCGACGGCGAGGTCATGAGCGAGCGCGAGGCGGTGCGGCGCTGGGCGGTGGCCTTTACGCCCACGGTGCTCTTCCTGCCCGAAGAGGCCGCGGAGGAGACCACCGTCGCCGAGGCCGCGGTCGAAAAGATGCCGGG
>JBCDHK010000018.1:0-22897 GCA_038750185.1 Pseudomonadota bacterium | reverse complement strand
TCGGTCTTCAGCGCCGCCGCCAGATCGACGATGAAGCGATCGAACGAGGGTGGGATGCGCGACGAGCCGAGGGCAAAGCGGGTTTGAAAATCGATGTGGTTTTCCGAGTAGACCGTGCAGGGCGCCAGGGCTTCCGAGGCGCTTGGGATCCGCGCCACGCGGGTCGGCTTGGGCTTGGCTTGGCGCTGGGGGCGGGCTTGCTGGGGCGCCTTCTCGGTGCGCTTGGGCGCTGTATTGGCTGTCGGGGGCGGCGCGCTCGGCGCGGGCTGGGAGCGGCGCACGATGGAGCCGCCGGTCTTGGGCGAGACGATGGTGCGCCCGTAGAGCGGCTCGGCGCCGGCGTTACTGGGGCTGGCTGCGTCCGAATTAGCGCCGAGCAACTCCAGGATACGCTCGGGGCCGGGACTTTCCTGATAGGTTTGCGCGGCGGCGGGGCCGGCGGCGAGAAGGGCTGCGATCAGCAGGGAGGACGCGCGCATGGGGGCTCCTGTCATTGCGGTGTGGCGGGGGGAAGGGGGATGGCGACCCAGTCGAAGAAACCGGGGCTGGCGTTTTCATAGGCGGCGGTGATGCGCTCAAGCTCGGCGCCGTCGAGCACTTGGAAAGCGGGCTGGCGCAGCCACTCGGGCAGGCGCGAGCCCACATCCTGGCCCGTGGCATAGCAGGCAGCGCCCATGCCGAACTCGCCATTGCCGGGGCGGATCTGAAAGTCGTCGATGGCCTGGGCGTCGGGGACGACGAAATCACCCGCCCGGTAGAAACGTTGGTTCTGGAATGGGTTGGGCAGAAAGCGCACGTAGGAGCCATCGGCCAGGCGCAGATAGCACGCGACATAGGCCGCCTCATCGAGCGAGATCTGGGTCAGATAGCCGGCGTTTTGATCGTAGAAGGCCGCCAGGCGCAGATTGGGTGCAGCCCGGGTCGAGCGCCCAGGCGGCGGCGCCTGGGGCGGCGGTGTCGAGGCGGCATAGACGGGCTTGGCCGCGGGCGTCTCATCGAGGAGTGCCGCGTAGGTCTCATAGCCCGGGCGCCCGGTTGCGGTCAGGCCAACCGAGGCCTGAAAGCGGGCGAGCGCTGCCGTGTAGGCCGCCTCATCCGCCTCGGGCGCGAGATAGCCGAGCCCAACCAGGCGCGCGCGCAAATAGGCGCGGCGCTCGCCCCCACCCATGCCATTCCACCAGTCATAGACCCGATCGGCCACCTCAGGGTTGGTGGCCGGGATCGCCAGACACTCCCAATAGGGCAAGCGCAGCTCCTCGCCGAGCAACTCGATGATGCCCAACTCGATCAGCGTGCGCACCGCCTGTCCGGTGCCATTGGCCTTGGCGATATTGAAGTTGAACGAGGCGCCGAACTTGCCGATCTCACCGCCCAGGTTGGCGCCTTGATCTTGAAACGACAGCACGATCGAGTTGGAGGAGTAGGCGCGGGCAAGGCGCGTCCTCGGATCGAGCAGTGTCAGATCGAGCGAGAGGATGTTGGTGATGTCTTGGCGCGAGGCCGAGAGGTTGAAGACGTCCTGCACCGAGACGCCAGCGCCCACTTGTCCGTCCTGGACGTTGCGGTCGAACGAGGACACCGAGCCTCGGATGACATAGTCGACCTCGTTGGCGGCGCTGGCGGGAACGGCTTGGGGATTGTCGAAGGGGATGCCCTCGCGCGAGAGAAACAGCGTCTTAACCGAGAACCGCCGCGAGGACCGGGCAGCAGCCAGGATCGCGCCCTCTGCCATCGAGCGGGCGCCAGTGGCGACCGAGCGCGTGTCATCGGCAATATCGGCAACCCAGAACACGCGCGGCGGGATCACCTGGGGCGAGATCGTGCGCACTTTGCGATCGAGACAGCGCAGTGCATCGGCAAAGGAGGTGCGCGTGCGTACCGGATCGCGCGAGGGCGCGCTGTCCAGGGTGGCACGGTCGGCATCGACGGTGGCACAGGCTGCGACCGCGAGCACCAGCATCGCTCCACCAAGGCGCGCCAGGGCGCGCGAGCGGGTCGGTCGAGGACGGGCCGGCTGGCTCATGGGCACGGCGTTGGCTTGGTGGGCTATGGCGTTGGACACGGCATTGGACACGGGCGACACCCCTTTTCATCGCAGGACAGGCCGCTGCACGGCCCCTCGATCCTATCCGCTGCACCACGGGCGTTGAAGGGGTGCGGCGTCGCGCCAGGCCAGTGTTTGCGCCGGAAACGGGGGCCGGCGTCGTGAGGCCCGCCCCCACTCACAACCCTAACGGGTAGAGGGCTTACTGGCAGTAGGTCGTGACCGACCCAGTGACGATGGTCTTTGAGGTGATCGAGCCGGCGAACTGTTGGTTTTCCTTCAGTTGCACGCCGCCGATCCGGCTGAGGCAGGTCTTCTGGGTGAAGCGTTTGGTGTGGTCTTGGGCCAAGCCCTCACCCGTTGCCCAGCCTTTGGCGATTTCGCTGTGGATGGTTGCCCAGTCGCCCGCCGAGGGGCCGCGCTTTTGGAAGTCGTGGGCTGAGGCCGCGCTTGCCAGGCAAAGCGTGAGCGCGCCCAGGCACAGCATCCGGTAGGACATGGATGTCTCCTTGGTTTGGGGTTACGAAAGCGGCCCGGACCGCGGCGGGTCCGGGCGGAGGTGTCGGCGCTGGCTCACTCGGCGAAGCAGTGGCGGTCCGAGGAGATGCCGCCGACCTGGTTGGCGGCGCAGACGTCCTTGCCGAGGGCGACGGCGACCATGGTCTTGGCTTTGCCGGTGACGGTGGCGTTGCCGCCGATCTTGACGTTGCCCGAGATCGAGCCGGCGGAGTTCAGCGCCTTGGCGTCCTTGCCGAGCGCCACGGCGGTGGCGGACTTGACTTGGCCATCGACGGTGGCGTTGCCGCCGATGCTGACGTTGCCGGCGATGCCGCCGATGGAGTTGGCAGCGCGCACGCTCTGGCCGAGGGCAACCGAGGTCAGCACCTGGGCCTCACCCGTGACTTTGGCGTTGCCGCCGACGAAGACCTTATCTTCGGCGAGGGCGGTGTTGGCGACGGCGAGGACAGTCAGGGCGGTGGCGGCGATGCGAAGAATGGTCATGGTTGTTGCTCCGGTGGGTCGTTTTATTTCAAGGGTTTGTCGGTCTCTCTTGCCGACACCTTCCACGATGGGAGCACTTGGCGCGGTTTTCGCACCCGGCCTCAAATTTTCTCTCAGTTTTTTTTAGCCCTAAAATAAGCAGCCCGAGACCACCATGGCCCCAGGCCGTGTCTTGCTCTCTGCGAGCCGTGTGATGGTGCGGCCTAGAGCGATCTCCAGCCTGGATGGGTGGTGGTTAGGAAACCGCTCTAGCCCTCAGGCACCGACCCCGGTCACAGTCGGAGCAGCCGTTTCCGGTACGGTGTGGGCTGGTGCCTGGTTGGCAACAGCGGCCATGACGGCCGACAGTTCGGTGTGTGAGACCGGCTTGCCGACAGTGCCGTCCATATCGGCCTCCAGGTACTGCGCCACCTGATGTGCCATGACATTGGCACTGACACCGTAGATCGGCACGCGCACGCGCGCTTCGGCAGCCTCGGCAGCGCGGATGTGCTGGGTCAGTTCGACACCATCCATCTCGGGCATCTGGATGTCGGTCAGCACCACATCGAAGCGCTGGTTGCGCCAAAGTGAGAAGGCGATGCGCCCGTTCTCGGCGAGCGTTGTGTGGCAGCCGAGGCGCGAGAGCATGCGTTTGATGACTAAGCGGTTGGTCTTGTTGTCCTCGGCGACGAGGACATGCAGGCCGGGTTTGCGCGCCGGGTTTGGCGTCTGGGTGGCGGTGGTGCTGGGTGGCGAGGCACTGCTGACCTCGGTCGAGCGCTCAAGACGCAGGCGAAAGCGAAAGACCGAGCCCTGCCCGGGTGTGCTCTCGGCTTCGATGCTGCCCCCCATGCGCTCGCAGATCTGGCGCGAGATCGCCAGGCCCAGCCCAGTGCCGCCAAAGCGCCGGGTGGTCGAACTGTCGGCCTGAGAGAACGCCTCGAAGATACGTCCCAATGCCTGGGCGTCCATGCCGATGCCCGTGTCGGCGACGGTGACCTCCAACTCGATGGTGGCAGTGTTGTCGGGGAGGCCGTCCAAAACCCGAGGCAGGGCGATTTCGACGCGCACGCTGCCGGTCTCGGTGAATTTGATCGCATTGGAGACCAGATTGCTCAGCACCTGGGACAGCCGGGTCGGATCGCCCAGGTAGCGTCCTTCGGCTTCGGCGGGCAGAGTGAGCGAGAGGGCGATGCCCTTGCGCTCGGCAGCGGTGCGGTGGAGGGCGAGCACGCTTTTGACGGTGCGCGCCAGATCGAAGGGCACCTGCTCCAGGTCGAGACGCCCGAATTCGATCTTGGAGAAATCGAGCACCTGATTGATGATCGAGAGCAGCAGTTCGCCCGAGCTGGTCAGGACATCGAGCAGTTCGCGCTGGTCACGGTCGAGGCGGGTGTTGGACAGTTCCTGCGCCATGCCGATGACGCCGTTCATGGGCGTGCGGATCTCGTGGGACATGTTGGCGAGGAAATCCGATTTGGCACGGCTGGCGGCCTGGGCCTGATCGCGCAATTGGCGTTCGAGACGTTGGGCGCGGGTGGCACGGTGGATTTCGAACAGCAGGAACAAAAACAGCGCCGCCATGCAACTGGCGATCAGGGCCTCCAAGCGCCTGGCTTCGCGGCGATACTCGAAGGTTAGTTTGGTCAGGCGGTTTTCGCGCTGGCTGACCACCTGGGCGATCCACGTTCGGCGCACGTCTTTCGCGTGTTCCCCAAAGCGTTCAGCCAAAAACTCCGCGTCGGTCTTGGTGATGGTCGGGGCATCGTAGAGGGCGTGTTCGTATTCGACCAGCAGGGCTTCGAATGTGTCGATGGCGTCGATCAGGGGATCGGTTTCTTCGAGCCAGTTTGTTCGCACGATGCCGAGGCGGCTCCAAAGTAGTTCGATTTGGACGATCAGGTCGTCGCGCGTCAGGCGATTTGCGATGTAATCGCGCAGGCTGAGGCGGGTAGCCTGGGCTTCGTGGATCACCTCACTGACCTGCCAGGCCATGTCGGTGGCGTTGTAGATCATGTTTTCTTCGGCCTGCCTGACGCGTTCGCGGTGAGCGATCAGGGCCGAGACCAGCAGAATGGCGATCACGACGGCGACCGCGGCGCGCAGGTTTGCTCGTGGTTGCCACGGTCGCCGCATCGAAGTGTCTCTGGTGATGGTGTTTCAGATGACGACGCGGAGGTGATGCGCTCGGGCGAGGAAGGCGCCGTGTCACATCCCGCGCTGTGGCTAGGCTAGTCGACGAAGGCGATGTCGCGCAGTTGCCAGATCATCTTTTCACCGTGGGCTTTGTTTTTACCGGCTTCACTGGCTTCTTGGGGATAGACCACCCAGATCGGCCCCTTGTCGCGGATGCGCAGCTTTTTGCCGTCGAGTTCCATGGCAAGTAGAACATCGTAGGTTCGGGCATCGCCGGCGGGGATATCGACGCTGTAGTCGTTGATCGCGGTGGCGCGCAGGGTGGCGCTCTCAGCACCGACGGCGGCGATCAGCGAGGCCAGGGTGGGTCCGGAGAACGTGCGCTCGCCCTCGGTCCAGGCTGTGAATGTCAGCACGTCACGCCAATCGAGGGCTTCGAGCATGGCGCGGTCGAACTGGGCGGCGGCGCTGCCCGCGGCCTGAGCATTGGTGTTGGTGATGGCGCCGGTCACGGTGAGCAGAACACGGCCCGAAGGGACCGGCAGATCGCTAGCAACCGCCGGTGCAGCCAGGAGAAAGCCAACCAGCAGCGCCAGCCTGGGCCAAAGCCCATCAAAGAGGCACAGCAGGCCGTGCTTCGTTGCCCCTAACACACGGTTGTCCGCCATCGCTCGCACCCTCCCGCTCTCTTGCCAATGCGAGGAGGCTACGGTGCAGAGCCTAACCAAATGTTACCAGAGCATGTCCCGATCCATCAGGATCGAGTGGCATGCTCTACGCCTCAGTTTTGCAACACTTTCTTAACCATCAACCTGTACGGATCAGTGAGAAGCCGTTCCAAGAGCAACACTACCCTCAACCGCGGCTGACGTTGGCGGCGATGCGATCAGCCTCCTCGGGGGTGAGGCGCGGCGGATGCCAGCCCTGGCCCGGCGCTGCCGCCAACAGGCGCTTGGTGTAGTCGTGCTTGGGGGCGTTGAACACCTGCTCGGCGGGGCCGAACTCCACCATCACCCCCTTCTCCATCACGGTGATGTAGTCGGAGATCTGGGCCGCAACGCGCAGATCGTGGGTGATGAAGATGATCGCCATGTCGAGCTTGGATTGCAGCTCGTTCATCAGGCGCAGCACCTGTTTTTGCACCGAAAGATCCAGCGCCGAGACGCTCTCGTCGGCAATCACCACTTCAGGCGCCATGGCGAGCGCGCGCGCGATGCCGATGCGCTGGCGCTGCCCGCCCGAAAAATTGCGCGGGCGCCGGTCATAGGCTTCGGGGCCAAGACCGACCAGCGAAAGCAACTCCATCGCCTTCTCGCGCGCCGCGCGCGGGGCCAGCCCGCACAACTCGGCACTGCGCGAAATCATGGCACCGACGCTCTGGGTCGGGTTGAGTGCGCCGTAGGGATCCTGGAAAATCATCTGGATGTGGCGGCGCGCCTCGTCCAGCGAACGCCCCTGCAGCGCTAGAAAATCCTGCTCGCCAAGATAGACCGCGCCCTTGGTCGGCTCGATCAAGCGGATGAGCGCTTTGGCCAGCGTCGACTTGCCAGAGCCCGATTCGCCCACCACGCCCAGCGTCTCGCCGGTGCGCAGCGTAAAGCTGGCGTCATTGAGGGCATGCACGGTTTTGTCGCCGCTGCCGTAGATCTTGTGGACTTGCTCAGCGCGCACCACCGGCGCATCATTGCGCGAGCGATCGGGGGTGCGCGTGGTCTCCAAAAGCGGCATGGCATCGACCAGAAGGCGGGTGTAATCCTCCTTGGGGCGCAGCAGAATGTCCTCGGTGGTGCCCTCCTCGACCATGCGCCCCCAGCACATCACCGCCACACGGTCAGCCACCTCAGCCACCACGCCAAAATCGTGGGTAATCAGGATGGTAGCGTTGTCGTAGACGGTCTTGAGTTCGTTGAAGAGACCCAGGATCTCCTTTTGCGTGGTCACATCGAGCGCCGTGGTCGGCTCGTCGGCGATCAGCACGTCCGGTTTGCACGCCAGCGCCATGGCGATCACCACGCGCTGCGATTGCCCGCCCGAGACCTGATGCGGGTAGCTCGCGTGGATGCGCTCGGGCGAGGGCAGGCGCATCTGCTCGAAGAGTTTGAGCACCTCGGAGCGGCGCTCGCTGGCCGAGATCTCGGGGCGGTGGAGCTTGAAGACTTCCTCGACCTGCTCGCCGATGCGGATTGCTGGATTGAGCGCGGCCATGGGCTCTTGGTAGATCATGGAGATCCGCGCGCCGCGCATCTCGTTCAGCTCAGCCTGGGAGAACTCCAGCACGTTGCGCCCATCAAACAGCACCTGGCCCTGTTCGATGCTGAGCGAGGGCGGCACGTCGTGCATGATCGCCGAGGTCATCACCGATTTGCCCGAGCCCGACTCGCCAACCACACACACCACCTCGCCGCGGTGCAGGGTGAGCGAGATGTTTTCGACGGCGTATTTGCGGTCGGCCCCCTTGGGCAGCGCGATGGACAGGTTGTCGATCTTGAGAATTTCGGCGCCGCGGGTGCGTGTCTTGGCCATGGGGTGCTCCTCGATACAGCCGGCACGGACGCCAAGCAAGGCGGGCCGCGCGGGGCGCTTTGGCCAACCATCCTAGAGGGGCCACGCTGCGGTTTGCAACAGAGAGCAGGCCCGGCGGCCCTACTCGGCAGCCAGGGAGGGCGCGGCGTGCGGGGCCTCGGGGCCAGCAAACACAAAGCACTGCGCGCGCCGGAGCGAAAGCCAGACCGGGGTGCCGGGCTCGGGCAGCCAGGTAAAGGGCACGCTGGCGCGCAGCGCGGGGCCGCCGTGCTCGGGCACCGCCTCGATCAGGCTCTCCGAGCCGACAAAGCGCGCCTGGGTGACGCGCGCGCGCACGGGCGTGCCGTCGAGCGGCGTGATCAAGGGCCGCGTGCCCGGGACGTCCTCGACGATCCTGAGATGCTGGGGGCGGGCCACGATCTCGACAGTGCTGCCCTCAGGGACCCCATCAGGTGGCGCAAACTGCCCAAAGGGTGTCTCGGCCACGCCAGCGCGCACCACCGCTTCCAGCACGTTGACGTCGGAGAAAAACGCCGCCGCCGCGCGGTCGACAGGGTGGTTGTAGAGGCGATCGGGCGCTCCAGTTTGGACGATGCGCCCAGCCCGCATCAAGGCGATGCGATCCCCAAGGCGCATGGCCTCCTCGGGCTCGTGGGTGACGAGCAACACCGACGTGCCCTCGGCCTTGAGCAGCGCCAAAGTTTCATCGCGCACGGCCTCGCGCAGGCGATTGTCGAGGCCCGAGAACGGCTCGTCCATCAGCATGACGCGCGGGCGCGGCGCCAAAGCCCGCGCCAAGGCCACACGCTGTTGCTCGCCGCCCGAAAGCTGGTGGGGATAGCGCTTGGCATAGCCGTCGAGGCCGACGCGGGCCAAATATTGGGCGGCGATCTGCGCGCCATCGGCACGGCGGCGGCGCGGTGGCAGGCCAAAGGCGATGTTCTCGGCCACCGAGAGATGGGGAAACAGCGCAAAGTCCTGAAACAACAGCCCAACACTGCGCGCCTCGGGTGGCGCGTGGTGGGTGTCGTCGGAGACTGTCTGCCCCTCAATGATAACGCGCCCGCTGGACTGGCGCTCGACCCCAGCGGCAATGCGCAGCGTGGTCGACTTGCCACAGCCCGAGGGTCCGAGCAGGCAAACCACTTCGCCCGGGGCAAGCATAAGGCTGACATCCTCGATGCCGGAGCGGGCATCAAAGCGCAGATGCAGGTTTTCAAGGATGAGATGGGGCGTCATCGCACCGGTTCCCGAGCAATCCACTATGCTATTATCAGGTAGCCGACGTGGAAGAGAGGGGCAAGCCTGGGCATGCCCCCCTTGGGCAGGCTCAATAGCCGTAGGCTGCATAAATGCGCGAGAGATCGCCCTGCCAGGGGCCGTGGTACTGTGCGAGCAGTTCTTCGGCTGGGGTCTGCCCAGAGGCGGCGATCTCATGCAAGGCGTTCAGGAAATGCGCCTCGTCGCGGTCAAAGGCGCTGGGGGCGGCGCGCGCTTTGAGCCCGGCCTCGGCAATGGCGAGAACCTCCTTGGCCAGGGCTTGCAGGGTGTGGCCGCCGATCTCGGCCTTGAGGCCATGCACCGAGGCATCAATGCGCAACTGGTCTCGCGCCTCGGCATTCCAGCCACGGCACAGATCCCAAGCGGCATCGAGCGCGCTCTGATCGTAGAGCAGACCCGTCCAAAACGCCGGCAGCGCACAAATACGCCGCCACGGACCGCCATCAGCACCGCGCATCTCGATGAACTTCTTGATGCGCGCCTCGGGAAAAATCGTGGTCAGATGATCGCCCCAGTCGCCAAGCGTGGGCGTCTCCCCCGGCAGCGCCGGCAAGCGCCCGGCCAGAAAATCGCGAAACGACTGGCCAAGCGCATCGATATAACGCCCATCGCGATAGACAAAGTACATCGGCACATCGAGCGCATAATCGACCCAACGCTCAAAACCAAAGCCGTCCTCGAACACAAACGGCAACATGCCCGTGCGCGCGGCATCAAGATCGCGCCAGACCCGCGAGCGATAGGAGAGCAGCCCCGCCGGGCGGCCCTCGAAAAACGGCGAGTTGGCAAAGAGCGCCGTCGCCAGCGGCTGCAAGGCCAGCGCCACGCGCAGCTTTTGCACCATGTCGGGCTCGGAGGCGAAATCGAGGTTCACCTGCACCGTGCAGGTGCGATACATCATGTGCGTGCCGTGGGTGCCGACCTCGCCCATATAGCGCGTCATCAAACGGTAGCGGCCCTTGGGCATCATGGGCATCTGCGCGTGCGACCACTCGGGCGCCGCACCAAGGCCGATGAAGCCAGCACCGATGGCATCGGCCACCTCGCGCACTTCACGCAGATGCTGGTTCACCTCATCGCAGGTCTGATGGATGGTCTCCAGCGGCGCCCCGGAGAGCTCCAGCTGCCCGCCAGGCTCCAGCGAGACGTTGGCGCCGTCTTTGGTCAGCCCGATGATCTGGCCGCCCTCATGGACAGGCAACCAGCCAAACCGCGCGCTCAAGCCCTCAAGGGTGGCGCGGATCGAACACGGCCCCTCATAGGGCAGGGGCGCGTGATTGGCGAGATCGTAGCCGAACTTCTCGTGCTCGGTGCCGATGCGCCAATGGGCGCGCGGCTTGCAGCCGGCTTCGAGATAGCGCGCCAGGTCGTCGCGGCTTTCGATCGGGGCGCCCCCCGATTGCGGTATCGACATGGTGCTCCCTTCACGCGGCGCAGTCGGTCTACTCAGCGTTTGTGGACCGGGGCTTTGGCGCTGGCAAGGGCTGGGATCGAGTGCACCACGCTGGCGCGATCACGAAGACTCACGCGGCAGGTTAAAGAGGGCGTCCGGGTCGTAGGTCTTGTCGCTGGGCTCGTCCTCGTCACTGCGCGGATCGTCGAGGCCGCTGGCGGCGAACGCGCTCTCACGCTCGGGGATGCCAGCTAGCGGATCGTTGCTCGGATCATCGAGTTGGGCCAGGCTCTCCTCGGTCGGCATCAGGCTTAGATGGCTCTCGCCCTCGCCCACAGTTGTGCGCGCTGCAGCCTTCTTGGCAGCTGCCTCACGCACCACGACATCGAGCTGCACCTGGGTACACAGCCCCAAGGCCACCGGATCGACGGGCTGGATATTGGCCGAGTTCCAATGGGTGCGGTTGCGGATTGCCTCGATGGTGGGCTTGGTCGAGCCGACCAGCTTGACGATCTTGGAGGTCTCGATCTCGGGGTGGTTGCGGGTCAGCCAGGCGATGGCGGCGGGGCGGTCCTGGCGCTTGGAGACCGGGGTGTAGCGCGGGCCCTTCTTCTTTTGCGGGGGCGCGATGTTACGGCGGAGCAGCCTGAGACGGGCGACGGGATCGCCTTCGCAGCGCTTGATTTCCTCGGCGGTCAGCTGGTTGTTCTGAATCGGATCGAAGCCCTTGATGCCAATGGCCACTTCGCCGTCGGCAATGCCGGAGACCTCCAGCTCGTGCATGCCGCAAAACTCGGCAATCTGGCGAAAGGTGAGGGTGGTGTTGTCGACCAGCCAAACGGCGGTCGCTTTGGGCATCAGGGGCAGCAGATCGGCGCTCATGGGGGTCCTTTCCGGTAGGGTGTGCGGCCTCAGCCGAACAACACCTTGAGCAATGCGACGATGGCTCCGAGCACGGCAGCAACACCGCCCAGGGTGGCCGTGATCAAAACGACTGGGTAGAGCCGCGTCTCAAGCGTGGTCTTCTCGGCCTGAGCCAGGGAAAGACGGCTCTCGACGGCGGTTTTCTCGGCCTGTGCCGAGGCAAGGCGGGTCTCGGCGATCAGTTCGTCCATTTCAAGCAGACGCTGGCGCAGGTCCATCTCCCGATCTGTGATGCGTTCGGCCATCGTCTATGGTTCCTTCGGCAAGGGCACACGGCGTGAGAATGCGCGCCGGGCAAGGGCGCGCCCACGCGGGTGACACTGACGTGGGGTTGTCTTTGGTATAGGGCCAGTGCGGCGGGAAATAAAGCCCCGTGCCGCCCATGCTCTGAGCGCGGTCCCCGGTGTGCCTTACTCGCCGAGGCGCTGGCAGAGCCGGTCGAGGTCGTCCAGATCGCGGTAGCGGATGCGCAATTCGCCGCTGCCCTCGGGGCCGGAGTGACGGATCTGCACCTTCATGCCGATGGCGGCCGAGAGATCGCCCTCCAGCATGCGCGTATCGGCATCGCGCGGCGGGGCGCGGCGGGGCGCTGCCGGAGGGGCTACACGCTTTTTGGCCAGTTGCTCGACCTGGCGCACGGTCAGGCCCTTCTCCACCGTCTCGCGCGCCAAGGCCACCGGATCGGACGCCCCGATCAGCGCCCGGGCGTGCCCGGCTGAAAGCTCCCCCGAGGCCAGCAGCGCCCGCACCGCTTCGGGCAGCGACAAAAGACGCAGCGTGTTGGCCAGATGCGAGCGCGATTTGCCAACGATGCGCGCCAAGGCCTCCTGGGTATAGGCAAAGGTCTCGATCAGTTGGGCATAGCCTTGCGCCTCTTCGATGGGCGTCAGATCGGCGCGCTGGACGTTTTCGATGATCGCAACTTCGAGCACCGTGGCGTCGTCGATCTCGCGCACGATGGCGGGCACCTCGTGCAACTCGGCGATCTGGGCCGCACGCCAACGCCGCTCACCAGCGACGATCTGATAACGCCCCTCGGTATTCGGATCGGGACGCAGGATCAGCGGCTGGATAATGCCGCGCTCGCGGATCGAGGCGGCCAGTTCGCTGAGATCGGCCTCGATAAAGCGCCGGCGCGGCTGGTCGGGATTGGGGGCGATGGTGTCGATGGCCACCGTCTGGGGTGTGCGCGGGGCAGGCGCCACCACGGCCACGGGCGCTGGATCGGGCGAGGGCACCGCTTCGACGGCGCGCTCGGGCTCGACATCGCCAAGCAAGGCCGAAAGGCCGCGCCCTAGGCCACGCCCGCGGGGATCGCGCTTTTGGGTCATGGGGCGTCCTCTTCTCTCTCTACTCGGATCAGGCGGCCAGCATGGTGGCGTCGCGGCTCAACAGCTCATCGGCCAGGCGCAGATAGGCGCGCGAGCCAGCGCAGCCGCGGTCGTAAACCAACGCCGGCATGGCGTGTGAGGGCGCCTCGGAGAGCCGGACGTTGCGCGGGATCACGGTGTCGTAGACCACCGAGCCCAGCGTCTCGCGCACATCGGCCTCGACTTGGGCCGAGAGGCGGTTGCGCCGGTCGTACATGGTGAGGACGATGCCGTGGATCTTGAGGGCGCGGTTGAGCCCACCCTGGACGCGCTTCACGGTGCCAAGCAGTTGGGAGAGCCCTTCGAGCGCAAAGAACTCGCATTGCAGCGGCACCAGCACTGAGTCGGCGGCGGCCATGGCGTTGACGGTGAGCAGGCTGAGCGAGGGCGGGCAGTCGATCAGCACGAAGTCGAACTCGGCCAAAAGCGGCGCGTCTTCGCGCAACACTGCGCGCAGGCGCCGTGTCCGGTTGGGGTCGGACGACATCTCCATGTCCGCGCCCGAGAGATCGACGCTGGCCGGTGCGAGCAACAGCCGCGCGACGGTGGTCGGCACAATGGCATCGGTCAGCGCCACATCATTGCAGAGCACATCGTAGGTCGAGCGCCCGCGTTGGTTGGGCGCGACGCCGAGCCCGGTCGAGGCGTTGCCCTGTGGGTCGAGGTCGATCACCAAGACACGCTGTCCGGCGCCTGCGAGCGCCGTGCCGAGGTTGATGGCCGTGGTGGTCTTACCGACGCCGCCTTTTTGGTTGGCAACGGCGATCACTCTGGCCGGCAGGGGGGTATCATGCGCCATGCGCCCTCGCATCCCGGATCCGCAGGATCCGCCCTTTTGGGTCTGTCATGCTTGGAAACTGCTCGATTCGACTATGCCAAGCCGGGTCCAGCGCGGTCAATTCCTGATCGACGCGTGCGCCCTTGTGAAACAGTGCCGTGGTGGTTTGTCCCAGGAAGGGCGCGGCCAGGGTGAGGAGCTTGGGCAGCGGCGCCAAGGCGCGCGCCGAGACGACATCGGCTGCAAAGGGTGCGAGCGCTTCGATGCGCTTGGCCTCGATACGGGGGGTGAGCCCCATGCGCGTGGCGGCAGCGCGCAGAAACGCCGCCTTGCGGGTGTCGCTCTCGACGAGGACGATCTCGGTCGTGGGCGCAAGGGCTGCGATCACCAGCCCGGGCAGGCCGCCGCCAGCACCCAGATCGAGCCAGAGCCGCGGGTTTTCCGGTGCTAGGGCCAGGAGTTGGGCACTGTCGGCGATGTGGCGGGTCCAGACCTCAGCCAGCGTCGCCGGGGCAACCAGATTGATCGCCTTGTTCCAGCGGCGCAGTTCCTCGACATACGCCTCTAGCCGCGCCGATGTTTCACGTGAAACAGCGAAGCGCTCGGCAAAGGCGTCGGCCTCGGTGCTCACGCGCTGGCTTGGGTCTGGGTGGGGCGCTCGCGCTTGGCCAGGACCAGAAGCAGCGCCGCCGCCGCAGGCGTCATGCCCTCGATGCGCATCGCCTGGCCCAAGGTGCGCGGACGCGCCGCGGCCAGTTTGCGCTGCAACTCGGCGGAGAGGCCCGAGATGGTGTCATAGGCCATGTCGGGCGGCAGCGGGCGCGCCTCCTCGCGGGCCATCTCGGCGATGGTTGATCGTTGGCGCTCGATGTAGCCGGCATAGCGCGCTTCGCGGGCCAGTTGGTCGAGCACACCCGCGCCAAGGCCCTCAAGCTCGGGCCAAAGACGGCGCACATCCTCGGGGGTGATGTCGGGATAGGCCAGCAGATCGAGCGCCGAGCGGCGCACGCCGTCCTGATTGAGCGCCAGACCGTGGGCGACGGCTTCGCTCGGCGTCATGGTGCAGGCCGAGGCTGCCGTGCGGCCTTGCTCCAGCGCGTCCATCTTGGCGGCAAAGGCGCGCGCGCGGGTGGGGCCGACACAGCCGATCTCCAGCCCGAGCCCGGTCAGCCGCTGATCGGCATTGTCGGCGCGCAGGCTAAGGCGAAACTCGGCGCGCGAGGTGAACATGCGGTAGGGCTCGCTGACGCCTTGGCTGATCAGATCGTCGATCATCACCCCGAGATAGCCGTCATGGCGGGCGAAGGTGACCGGCGTGCCTCCAGCGGCGTGGCGCGCGGCATTGAGCCCGGCCACCAAACCCTGGGCGCCGGCCTCCTCATAGCCAGTGGTGCCGTTGATCTGGCCCGCGAGATAGAGCCCCGGCAGCCGCTCCAACGCCAAAGTCGGCGCTAGGGCGCGCGGGTCGACATAGTCGTACTCGATGGCATAGCCGGGCTGACGGATCTCGGCCCGCTCCAACCCCGGAATGGTGCGCACATACTCCAGTTGCACGGCGGCTGGCAGCGAGGTCGAGATGCCGTTGGGGTAGATGTTGGGATCGCCATGCCCTTCGGGCTCCAGGAAGATCTGGTGCGAGGTTTTGTCGGCAAAGCGCACCACCTTGTCCTCGATTGAGGGGCAGTAGCGCGGGCCGACGCCTTCGATGCGCCCCGAGTACATCGCCGAGCGCTCCAGATTGGCGCGGATGACGGCGTGGGTCGCTTCTGTGGTGTGGGTGATGTGGCAGGGTAGCTGGCCGGCTTCGGGAGCGTGGCTCAGGAAAGAAAACAACACCGGATCGTCATCACCTGGCTGAGGAGCGAGGCAGGCAAAGTCAATGGTGGTGGCATCGAGGCGAGGCGGGGTGCCGGTTTTCAGGCGGCCAATGGGCAGATCGAGGGCGCGCAGGCGCTCTGCGAGGCCATCGGCGGCGCTGTCACCCATGCGCCCGCCGCGGTGGCGCTCGTCACCGATGTGGATCACGCCGCCCAGGAAGGTGCCCGCCGTCAACACCACAGCGCGCCCTGGCACGGTGCTGCCGTCTTCGAGCACCACGCCCGCCACAACGCCCTGTTCGACCAGGAGATCGGCAACGGCGCCCTCGATCAGGCTGAGCCCGGGGCAAGCGCGCATCTCGGCCTGCATGTGGGTGCGATAGAGGGCGCGGTCGCATTGGGCGCGCGGGCCTTGCACGGCAGGGCCCTTGCGGCGATTGAGCAGGCGAAACTGGATGCCGGCACGGTCGGCAACGCGGGCCATCACGCCGTCGAGCGCATCGATCTCGCGCACCAGATGGCCTTTACCGAGCCCACCGATGGCCGGGTTGCACGACATCTCACCGATGCGGTCGAGACGATGGGTGACAAGCGCCGTCGTGGCGCCCAGGCGGGCTGCGGCGTGGGCTGCTTCGGTACCGGCATGGCCGCCGCCGACGACGACAACGTCGAAACACGCGCGTTGTTTCACGTGAAACACTCCTTGTTTGTCAGATCGGCCAGTTACTTGCCGAGGCAGAAGCGCGAAAACACCTCGCCCAGTACGTCCTCGACCCCAACCCGTCCGATCAATCGCTCAAGCGCACCAAGCCCCGTGCGGATGTCCTCGGATACCTCCTCAGCCCCTCGCTGATCCAGTCCTTTTTCTGCGGCCCTGAGAGCGGCAAGGCCGCTGGCCAGCGCCTCGTGCTGACGGCGGTGGGCGATCAACCCACCCTCGGCGCGCGCGCCAAGCCCCGCGCGAATGGCCTCCAGCAACGCCGGAATGCCCTGGCCGGTGAGGGCCGAGACGGGCACGCCAGCCCCCTCGCCGCCGAGATCGGCCTTGGAGCGCACTAAGATGTCGTCCGTGGCGCACAGCCCCCCCCAGGCTGGCGCCGGCGCATCGGGCGCCACCAACAACAAACGTAGATCGGCCTGCTCGGCCCGTGCCCGCGCGCGCGCCACACCAATGGCCTCGATGTCGTCCGCTGTCTCGCGCAACCCCGCCGTATCGAGAAAAGTGACGGGCAGGCCGTCGAGATCGTAGCGCAGTTCCAAAACATCGCGCGTGGTGCCGGGAATGGCCGAGGTGATCGCCGCCTCGCGCCCTGCTAGGGCATTCAGCAGGCTCGACTTGCCGGCATTGGGCGCCCCGATCAGCGCCACCTCAAAGCCCGTGCGCAGCCGCGCCGCGGCCTCGGCGGTGCCAAGCTCGGCCGCGATCTCGCGCGCCACCTCACCCAGCAGCAGGGCCACCTCCGGCGAGACGTCCTCCGGCACCTCCTCATCGGCCCAATCGATGGTGACCTCAACAAGCGCCAACGCCCGCACCAACGCCCCCCGCCAGCCCTCGGCACGGGTGTGCAGGGCGCCCTCCATCAACCGCGCGGCTTGACGGCGCTGGGCCTCGGTCTCCGCGGCGAGCAGATCGCCCAGCGCTTCGACACGGGCCAGATCGAGGCGGCCCTGCTCAAAGGCACGCCAGGTGAATTCGCCGGGCTCAGCGGCACGGCAAGGCGCGGCCGCCGCCACCGCCGACAACACCGCGCGCACGACCGCCCGCCCGCCATGGCAATGTAGCTCTGCCACCGCCTCGCCGGTGAAACTGGCGCCTTCGGCAAAACAGAGCACCAGGGCTTCATCGAGAAGGGCGCCGGTGTGATCGTAGAGACGACGCAGTGCTGCCTGTCGCGGTGGTGGCGGCCCATTACGGCTCAGTCGCTCGACGATGGTCCACGCCTCAGGCCCCGACACACGCACCACAGCAACCCCGCACACGCCTTGTCCGCTGGCTAGCGCATAAATCGTCTCCCGCGCCATCGCACGCCTCCTTGACCGCCTCGCCCCAAGCCGTCCTTATGGGCGCCAAAGGGAGGCGTTACCATGGCCGAGATCACCGCAATTCGCATCGAGACTACCGGCGGGCCGGAGGTTATGCAGACCGCCCGGATCGCCACGCCGACCCCGGGGGCGGGCGAGATCCTGGTGCGCCACCACGCGGTCGGGGTGAATTTCATCGATACCTACCACCGCTCGGGGCTTTATCCGGTGGCACTGCCAAGCGGGATCGGCCTTGAAGGCGCCGGTGTGGTCGAGGCGGTCGGCGAGGGCGCAGGCGATTGGGCGGTGGGCCAGCGCGTCGCCTACTGCACCGGGCCGGTGGGTGGCTACGCCGAGGCCCATGTCGTCAAGGCCGAGCGGGCTGTGCGCTTACCCGACGGCATCGAGGCCGATACCGCCGCGGCAATGATGCTCAAGGGGTTGACGGTGCAGTACCTGATCCGCCAGATCAATCCGCCCTCGGCAGGCCAGACGGTGCTGTTTCATGCCGGCGCTGGCGGCGTTGGCCAGATCGCGTTGCAATGGCTCAAGGCGCTGGGCGTGCAGGTGATCGCCACGGCTGGAGGCCCTGAGAAATGCGCGCTCTGCAGCGCCCTCGGGGCCGATCACACCATCGACTACCGCAGCGAAGAGATCGCGCCGCGGGTGCGTGAGATCACCGAGGGCGCTGGTGTGCCCATAGTCTATGATGGTGTTGGCGCGGACACCTTTGTCGCTTCGCTCGACAGCCTGGCGCCGCGGGGGCTGTTGGTGAGCTTTGGCAATGCCTCGGGGCCGGTAAAGGATGTCGATCTCGGTATTTTGGCGGCCAAGGGCTCGCTGTTTGTCACCCGGCCGACGCTGTTTCACTACACCGCCACGCGCGAGGCGCTACAGGCGGCGGCCGACGATCTCTTCGCCGTAGTGCTCTCGGGGGCGGTAAAGATCGCTCCGCCGACAGTATATCCGCTCGGCGAGGCCACAGAGGCTCACCGCGCTCTGGAAGGGCGCAAGACCACCGGCTCGCTGATCCTGCGCCCCTGAGTGCCTTAAGCGGCTAGCCCGCGGCCCTTGAGGAGCGCCTCGACCCCAGGCAGACGCCCGCGAAAGCCGATGTAGGCGGCGTCGGCCTCGACGCTGCCCCCGACCGAGAGCACATGCTCGACCAATTTGGCCGCCAACCCGCGGTCAAAGACATCGCCGGTTTCCTCAAAGGCGGCGAAGGCGTCGGCGTCCATCACTTCGGACCACATGTAGGAATAGTAGCCGGCGGAGTAGCCGTCGCCCGCAAACACATGCAGGAAGTGCGGCGTGCGGTGGCGCATGCCGACGGCCTTGGGCATGCCGATCTCGGCCAGTGTGGCCGCTTCTTGCGCCTTGGCGTCAAGCCCGGTGGCATCTTCCAAGCGGTGCATGGCCAGATCGACCAGCGCCGAGCCCAAGTAGGACACCGTCTGATAGCCCTGCCCAAAGGTCTCGGCGGCGCGGATCTTCTCGACCAGGGCCGCCGGGATCACCTCCCCGGTCTCAATATGGCGGGCGTGGGCCTCCAGGATCGCGGGCACGCCGAGCCAGTGCTCGTAGAGTTGGCTGGGCAATTCGACGAAATCGCGCGCCACCCCGGTGCCGCTGATCGAGGGGTAGGTGACGTCGGAGAGCAGCATGTGCAGCGCGTGGCCGAACTCGTGAAACAGGGTACGCGCGTCGTCCCAGGATAGGAGCGCCGGATCACCCTTGGCGAAGTTGCAGGTGTTGAGCACGATCGGGCGGCGCTCGCGCAGCTTTTCCTGGCTTTGCAACCCCGAGGCCCAAGCGCCGGAGCGTTTGGAGGGTCGGGCGTAGTAGTCGCCAATGAAGAGCCCGAGAAACCGCTCGCCCTGGTGCACCTCCCAGGCGCGTGCATCCGGGTGGGCGAGAGTGGCGCCCTCGACGGGCCTAAACGAGAGGCCAAACAGCCGAGCGGCAACATCGAAGGCCGCTGCGATCACGTTGTCGAGCGCCAGATACGGCTTGAGCGCGCGCTCATCCAGATCGTGCAGACGCTTGCGCTCTTTCTCGGCCCAGAAGCGCCAGTCCCAGGGCTCCAGGGGGCCGTTGTGGCCGTGCTCGGCGGCCAGGGTTTCGAGCGCGGCTTGCTCCTCGGCGGCCTTGGCGCGGGCGGGCGCCCAGACGCGTTCCAGCAGCGCTTCGACTGCCTCGGGGGTCTTGGCCATCTCGTGTTCGAGCTTCCAGGCGGCGAAGTTGGGATGGCCGAGCAGGCGGGCGCGCTCGATGCGCAGGCGCAGGGTTTCTTCGATCAGCGGCCAGTTGTCGGCCTCGCCGCGGGCGTTCCAGGCGCGCCAAGCCTGCTCGCGCAGATCGCGGCGCTCGGAGAAGATGAGGAACGGCTCGACCGAGGCGCGCGCGAGCGAGATCATCGGCTGTTGGCTGTCGCGGGCTTTGCCTTCGGCGCGGGCGGCCTCGATCAGGAAATCGGGCAGTCCGGCGAGTGCGTCATCGTCGTCGAGGGTCAGCGCCCATTGCTCGTCACGCAGCACGGTCTGGCCGAACTGGGTGCCGATTTCGGCCAGGCGCATCGTGATCTCGGCCATGCGCGCGCGGGCCTCCGGGCCAAGATCGGCCCCGGCACGGCGAAAGCGGCGCTTGGTGAGATCAAGCACCCGCGCTTCTTCGGAGCCCGGGGCGGGCTCGGCGACGGCGGTGATACGCGCCCAGAGGTCGGGATCGGTCAGGATGGCGTTGCGGTGGGCAGAGAGCTTGGGCGCCATGGTGCGCTCGATGGCTTGCAGCTCGGCATTAGTGTCGGCGGCGGCCTTGTTGAAAAACACCGCGGCGACGCGCGACAGGGCATCGCCGGCTTGTTCCAGCGCGGCGACCGTGTTGGCGAAATCGGGCGGCGCTGGATTGGCCTTGATCGCCTCGATCTCAGCGCGGTGTTCGGCCATGGCGCTCTCGAAGGCGGGCAGGTAGTCCTCGGTGGCGATGGCGGTGTAGTCGGGCAGGCCGTAGCGGCCGGTCCAGGGGCGCAGCAGAGCGTCTTGCATGGGGTCTCCTTAGAACGCGGTGGAGGGGCGGGCGCGCAGGGTCGCGAGCCAGTTGGTGAGGTGGGGCAGGGTTTCCGGTACGGGATACTTGAGGATGCGCAGAAAATCACACGCCACGAAAGCGGTGATGTCGGCCATGGTCAGGCGCTCGGCGGCGATCCAGGCCCGCCCGTCCAGCCGCGCGTCGAGTGCCTCTAGGTGGCCCGCGATGCGCGCGCGCATCTCGGCGCCGTATTCGGGGATCTGGCGCTCCAGGACGGCGAGGTGGCGGTTGGTGTGGCGAAAGCAGCCGGCGACGGCGGCGAACAGGCCAAACTCCAGGCGGCGCTGCCACATCTCGATGGTGGCTTGTTCGAGCGCATCGCGGCCCATCAGGTTGGGCTCGGGGTGGAGGGCTTCGATATAGCGCGCGATGGCTTGGGTCTCAGTTAGTACGCTGTTGTCGGTGAGCACCAGGGCGGGCACTTGGGCCGCTCCAATGCGGGCGAGAAACGCCTCCGCCTTGTGCTGGCCTTGCATCAGATCGATTGTTTCACGTGAAACATCGACCGCCTTCTCGGCCAGGAAGATATTCAGCCGGCGCGGGTTGGGCGCGCGCGGCTGGTCATAAAGCAGGACGGGTTGGGGCAGCGGCATCGCGAAATTCGCCTTGATCGGGGCATGGGGGTATCCGATAGGCTAGGCGTCGCCGCGCCAAGGGCAATGGGGAGCAAGAAGATGGGTGACTGGTACAAGGAACAACAGCAGGGCCTGTACGACGCCCAGTTCGGCATGCCGCGCCAACAGGCGGGGCTGTCGACGTGGTATGACCAGGGCCACCGCGCTGCCTCGCCCACGCCGCCCTCCTATGCAGCGCAGGGTGTGGGACGCCCCCATGCCGGGGCGCCGCGTGCCCGGAGACGTTCGGTCGGCGCGCCCTCGCGCGGGGATGGCTCGGGGCTGGCGGGATTTGCGCTGCTGGTCGTGCTGGGTGGCGGCTATGCGGCGATTACGGCCCTCGACGGCGTCCTGAGCAGCATGCGCGCGCCTGGGTTTCCCCTGATGCTGGCCGGCGCCATCGTGTTTGGACTGCCGCTGGTGCGCACGCTGTTTATCGGGCCGCGCGGACTGATGGCTGGCCTCGGCGCCTATCTGCGCCGCGTGGTCAAGACAGCGCTGGCCTTGGCCGCGGGCACCACCGCCACGATCGGCGCGGTGCTGGCAGCCTTGATGCTGGCTCACATGGCGCGCGAGGGCTATTTCGCACTCACCAATGACACGGCCACGGTCTGGGCCGGCTGGACGGGCGCCCTGCTTGTCGCTTGCGCCTTTGCCGCCTGGATGTTCATCGCGCTCACCACCGGGCGACGCTGGCTGCGCGCGCCCGTCACCGTGTTGCCGCTCATCGGCGCCAGCCTCGGCGCTCTGCCAGCCAGCGAAACCGACACGCGAGAGCTGCTCGATGCGCTCTACGCCGACGGCATTACCTTCCTGCCACGCTGAGCATCTTGCTCCCCAGGCCCGCCATGCCTAGAACGGGGCGTGCGTCTGGGGAGGGCCCATGTTCCAGCACCGCCATCTGCTCGGCATCGCGCCGCTCTCGCCCACCGACATTAATGCCGTGCTCGATCTGGCCGAGGACTATGCCGCCCTCAACCGCCGCCGCGACAAACACCGCGACCGGCTGAACGGCCTCACCCAAATCAACCTGTTTTTCGAGCCCTCGACCCGCACCCAGGCCTCATTCGAGCTGGCCGGTAAGCGCCTCGGCGCCGATGTCATGTCGATGCAGGTGAGCGCGTCCTCGATTGCCAAGGGCGAGACCCTGCTCGACACCGCCGCCACGCTCAACGCCATGCGCCCGGATTTGTTGGTGGTGCGCCATGCGCTCTCGGGCGCGGTGGCGCTCCTTGCCCAGAAGGTCGAATGCGCCGTGCTCAACGCCGGTGACGGGCGCCACGAACACCCGACCCAAGCGCTGCTCGATGCGCTGACCATTCGCCGGCGCAAAGGCCGTCTGCATCGCCTGACCATCGCGATCTGCGGCGATATCGCCAACTCGCGCGTGGCGCGCTCCAACATCCTCTGCCTCAACAAGCTCGACAACCGCCTACGCGTGATCGCACCGCCAACACTACTCCCCGCCGGGATTGACCGCTTTGGCGTCGAGGTCTTCACCGACATGGCCGCGGGGCTTGAGGGCGCCGATGTGGTGATGATGCTGCGCATCCAGAACGAACGGCTTGAGGGCAGCGCCGTCCCCTCGCGGCGCGAGTACTTCCACCGCTACGGCCTGACCGCCGAGAAACTCGCCCTCGCCGCCCCCGATGCCATCGTCATGCACCCAGGCCCCATGAACCGCGGCGTCGAGATCGACACCGATGTGGCCGACGACCAGAGCCACTCCGTGATCACCGAGCAGGTCGAGATGGGCGTGGCCGTGCGCATGGCCGTCCTCGACCTGCTCGCGCGCAATTTGGAGGCCAAGGCGTGAGCCTGCTGCACCTCCTCAACGCCCGCCTGATCGACCCCGAGACCGGCTATGACGGCCCCGGGGCACTGCGCCTCAGGGACGGCTTGATCGAGGACGTCCACCGCGGCC
>JBCDHK010000017.1:0-23228 GCA_038750185.1 Pseudomonadota bacterium | reverse complement strand
GCGTGGAGCTGCTTAGCCGAGGCGCTTTATTTCGAAGCGCGGGGCGAGTCGATGCGCGGCCAGATCGCTGTCGCCGAAGTCATCCTCAACCGCGTCGATAGCACCGCCTACCCCGACAGCGTTTGCGGTGTGATCTCGCAAGGCATCGGCAACGGTCGCGCCTGCCAGTTCTCCTACAAATGCGACGGACGCTCCGACCGCCCAACCGACCGCGCTGCCTACGAGCAGGTCGGCAAAGTCGCCTGGGTGATGCTCAAGGGCAAGCCGCGCATCCTCACCGGCAAAGCCACCCACTACCACACCACCGCAGTTTCCCCGAGTTGGTCACGCCGCTTGGTGCGCACAGCCAAGATCGGCGTGCACTTGTTCTACCGCTACGGCACCAAGCTGTCGCAGCGCTGAGGACGGGCTCGATGAGCATCCTGGTGGTGGGGGCCAAGCCGTTGCGGTGAGGCCCATTCGCCAGCAATATAAGGTTCTCGGCACGGCCTTGCATACTAGAGCGATTTGAAGCGCTTCTGGCACAGAAGCGCGGCTCGCAAACCGCGGCAGAACAATATCCTAGAGCGCATTGGCGAACTAGAATGGTCGCAATGCGCTCTAGTTGCGCTCAGCCCCTTGGCTGGTACCGGCAAACTCTTTTTTTAATGCTGGGGCACACGGAATACTGCAGTGTATCTCTTTTACTAATTTCCGATTCGAGCAGTGTTCTGCCTTGTTTGGAAGCGCTCAAAGACCCGCAAGCGCTTCTTGCAAAAACTTCTTGGATTGGAGCGACGCCCGAATAGACTTGATAGTCTCATCCCTACATCGCTCCAACCAGCGATCAAGGCACTCATGGTCGGGCGTAGAGCTAGGCAGAGATGGCGAGGACGCAGCCCTCGCCTGCATCTACCCTACTCTGCCGCCCGCGGCATGCGCGCCAAGTGACACTGCCCCCAGAGATTGGAAAGCGCACCGGCCAGATGTTCGATATCGGCATCTGTGTGGAGTGGCCCGGGCGTAAAGCGCAACCGCTCCGTGCCGCGCGGGACGGTTGGGTAGTTGATCGGCTGGACATAGACGCCCCACTCATCAAGCAAAATGTCCGAAATCCACTTGCACTTGTGCGGATCGCCAACCATGACAGGCACGATGTGGCTCGGGTTGTCCAGGTGGGGCAAACCAATCGCATCAAGGCGCGCACGCAGCTTGGCGACGCTTGCACGTTGGCCTTGGCGCTCGACGTCGCTTTGCTTGAGGTGGCGGATCGCAGCGGCAGCGCCAGCAGCGACAGCCGGCGGGATCGCCGTGGTAAAGATAAAGCCCGACGCAAAGCTGCGCACAAAATCACACAGCGCCTTGGAGGCTGTGATATAGCCCCCCATCACGCCAAACGCCTTGCCGAGCGTACCCTCGATCACCGTGAGGCGGTGCATCAGGCCACGCTCCTCCGCGACGCCGCCCCCGCGCGGCCCGTACATGCCAACAGCATGGACTTCATCGAGATAGGTCATGGCCCCGTATTTGTCGGCCAGATCGCAGATCTCTTCGATTGGCGCGATATCGCCGTCCATGGAATAGACACTCTCAAACGCGATCAGCTTGGGGGTTTCGCGCGGCAGTGCGGCGAGATGCCGCTCCAAATCTTCGAGATCGTTGTGCTTCCAGATGCGCTTTTCGCAGCGCGCATGGCGGATACCCTCGATCATCGAGGCGTGGTTGAGCGCGTCCGAGAGCACCACACACCCGGGGATCTTGGTCGCCAGCGTGCCGATCGCCGCCCAGTTGGAGACATAACCGGACGTGAACAGCAGCGCCGCTTCCTTGCCGTGGAGATCGGCCAGCTCTCGCTCTAGCAAGACGTGGTGGTGGTTGGTGCCCGAGATGTTGCGCGTGCCGCCCGCACCGGCGCCGCATTGGTCCAAGGCATCGTGCATCGCCTTGAGAACCTTGGGATGCTGGCCCATACCGAGATAGTCGTTCGAGCACCAAACGGTGACCGGGGACTGCTGGGAGACCGGCCCGTCGCCATGGCGGCGTGTGGCGCGTGGAAAGGCGCCACGCTGGCGCTCCAGATTGGCGAACACCCGATAGTTGCCCTCGGCGCGCAATGCATCCAAGCACGTCTCAAAGTGGCGTTCGTAGTCCATCGGGGTCTCCTCGTTTCCTTTTGGCGCTTAGAGCGCCCGGTCGGTGGTCATTACAGATTTACGTCGGGCATCGTGGGGCGGCAACATCCAGTGCCAAAGTGCGGCATCACGCAGCGGCAATACCAGGAGCCAGTGCTCGATCAACGCAAGCGCACTCAGGACACCGAGCAGCGTGTAGCCGACCAAATCGACCCCATTCTCAGTGCTGAGCGCACGCTCGCCCCACCACCCGACCGCGAGCATTAGGGCCGTGATCGAGAGCGGAAACAGCAGATTGATCGGGCGATGGCGGAAGTAGCTCTTGAGGTGGGCCAGCGTCTCGGGAATGAACTCCTCGGCCAGATTGGGCACGCCGAGAAACACATTCAGCTTGGCACTGATGCGCGCCAGAAACAGGGTGAGGAAAGTGTAGAGACCAAACGGATTGGGCTCGTCCCAGCTGAGCACCGCCAGCACCAGCGCGGTGGCCGCCAGAGCAAGCTCATGCCAAGCAAGCGCGGCAACAGCACAGCGAAAGCGCCGCCACTCGCTGGCTCCAAATGGCGCCGGCGCGCGCCGTGGCCCGGTGATAGCGCCGCTCAAGAAGGCGAATTCATGCCAGCCCCAGATCGCAATCGCCGCCGCGAAGCCTGAATAGACGCCGACCAAGCTATCTTGGCTTGCTGCCCAGTCGAAAGCCAGCACCGAGAAGGCGAGCAACGGCAACGACGCCGCCATCACCAAGCCCAGCGTCTGGCGCGAACAGCCGACGGCTACCAAAATCGCCCCAGTGCCGAACCACCACAGGAACAGCACAAAGGCCAGCGCTGGGACGATCACCTCCACTCTACCACACCGGCTCAAGCCGGCTCGACGCCGGGGGTACGTTCTTCTTGACCGGCTGCACGTAGATCCGCGCAAACACCGCAGCAGCCCGCAGATGAAGCGCCCCACGCCTGATCGCCTGCAGTGGACCGCCGCGCCGCTTGGTGTCCTCGACGGCGCGGTTGATCGACACCAGAACGTCGCACAGACGCCAGAATACTGGGTTGTCCAGATCGACCTCCAGCGGGAAACACTGCTTGGTGATCTCGGAGGTCAGGCGCAAGACGCGCTGGTTGTAGTCGTCGATATCGACGCCGAGCGCTTCGTGAAAGGCCGGGCGCGTGTGGTCGCGCACGATCATGGTGCAATAGACCGCGAGCACGAAGAAGCGGATCCAATAGGCATTGGCGCCGCGCAGTAAGCGAGGATCGGTGCGCATGAGCAGCGCAAAGGCTTCGCCGTGGCGGAACTCGTCGTTGCACCACTCCTTAAACCACTTGAAGATCGGGTGGAAGCGATGCTCGGGGTGGCGCTCCAAGTGGCGAAAGATGGTGATGTAGCGGGCGTAGCCGATCTTCTCGCTCAAGTACGTGGCGTAGTAGATAAACTTGGGCTTGAAGTAGGTGTACTTCTTAGTCTTGGTCAAAAAACCCAGACTGACAGCGACGCCAGCCTCCCTGAGCGCGTCGTTCAAAAACCCAGCGTGGCGGGCTTCGTCGCGCGACATCAGGCCAAACAGCTCGCAGATGTCGGGGTTTGAGCCGCGCTTGCGCATCTCCTTATAGAGCACGCAGCCTGAGAATTCGGCCGTCATCGAAGACACGAGAAAGTCGATCAGCTCACGCTTCAGCCGCTCGTCCATGGCGTCGAAATCGACATGATCCCAGCTGGCGTCCTTCTTGAAGTGGCCCTTGTTGGGATCGGCGCGCATCTCACCGATCAGCGCGTCCCACTCGGCACGCACGGGGGTGACGTCGATGCGGTCCATCTCGTCGAAATCGGTGGTGTAGAAGCGCGGGGTGAGCAGCGTGCTCTCCTGCGCCATGCGCGTGGTGTCGGGCTGGGTCTCGTCTGGGCGGACTTCGGACTGGACGTTCATGGGTGTAGCTCCTCCGAGAAAGAGAATTCGCACAATTCCATGAACTCAAGGTCACCAGTCAGGCGGGTCCAGAGGCGCTCGGCCCAGGTGGCGCGGGTCACGGTGGCGCTGCGGCGCAAGGTGACGACCTCGCCATAGGGCACGGCGACTTCACGACCATGGACGAGCACCTCGTCACCTGGCTCGATCAGGACGCCGCCATCGAGGACCACGTGGGCGTGAAGGCTGTCGAAGGTGTGGCTGATCTCGACCGTGCAGTCGGTTTCGATCCGTCGTCTTCTCAGTAGCCCGTCAATCATCGCTGACCTCCTTGGTGTCAGCAACATCGGACATCAGTTCAACTGCAACTGCAAGGCCCTCCTGCCGCAAACCCCTGATTTGCACGGCCCCTTGCGGCGATGGGTCGCGAGCCACAACAAGACCTTGGGCAGCGATGGAGGCGGCCACCGCACTCGATACCCGAGGGGCGTGGAAGGGTGGCTGGAGGCAGGACGGCATCGTCACGGTTTTCTTATGTCCTCTGGCTCGTCTTGTCAGCTGGGCGAAAGCCCGGCGCCCGCACTGCTACTTGTCAGCTGGGCGAAAGCCCGGCGCCCGCACTGCTACAACTTCGCTGGTGCGAGGGCTCTACTCGGCTGGAACTAGACCGCCCTCGGACGTGCCGATCGGTCTATCCAAAGTCGCTTCTGGAACGGCCTGCGCCTCAGCCCCAGGCTGTGCCTCGCGCAGCGCCTGCGCCAGTGCCTCCGCCGCAACGCCCGCCCTAGGCAGCGCGCGCAAAGCCGGCTCGGCACTTGCCAGACGCCAGGGCCGCACATGTGGCCAAAGCATGAGATACGCCAGACGGGTCTTGCCGGTGGTCTGCAACGCAATGTCGCCGCTGCCGTCCTTGAAGCGCTTGAGTGCGGCCGTTCCGATCCAGGAAAGTGGCAGATTGAGCGTGATCGTGGTCACCACACCAATACGCATCACGACACGGCGGTTGGTCAGGGTGTAGACCGAAACCCGAGCCGAAACCCACGCCATCAGTGCCAGGATCGCCCCCGCCATGAGCGCCAGCGGTAAAAGCAGCAGCACCGAGAGCGCAGTCGCTAGCCCCTCGGCGCCTGAAGCCAAGCCATCCATCACCCGCCAGAAGGCGATAGCGGCAAAATAGGCGGCCACCCAACGCACCCCAAAGGCCCGCCAGGCCAGTCTGCGCCAATCCGGCATGCCCTGCCAGAGAACGCGCTCGCCCTCCGGCAGCGCCTTGCTCAGACCATGCACGGCTTCGATGGTCACGTCAGCACCATCCGCGCGTAAACGCTTTTCGAAAGCCGCGGTCCGGCTCAAAGCGGCGCTCATATCTGGCTCTCCACACGGTCACGGTCGGCATAGAGCTTGCCGCCACACCAGTAGGCCGAGATCTTGTCCTCTTCGAGCAACGTGATGCGGGCGGGCTGCTTGGTGGTGGGCACACCGGCGAACTGGGTCGATTTTAGGGAGTGGATGCGGATGCTGTCGGTCCAGCGGCTGATAATGCACAGCGTATACGGAACTAGCCGCACCCCCGCGTCGCCAGGCAGTTCGATTTCGAAATAGCGCACGGTCTGCTCGGAGGTGTCGATCCAAATGTCCTTGACCACCCCCCCGATCTCGCCGTCGGCACCAACGGCATCGAAGCCGCGCGGATCGCGTCCGCCACCCGGGGGCACACTGAAGGACTGGGCCACCCGCATCGGCACGACCTTGGCCTCACCCTCGACATTGAGGTCGGGCTTGTCCATGCGCAGGCAGTAGGCGGCGGGGCCGATGCCGTCGGCCAGGGGATCGCCGGTCGGCTCATAGGCGCTGCCCGAGAAATAGCTCACCTTGCGCATGGCGAACTCGCGCTGGCCGGGCTCCCAGTCGTTGGGGTCGGGCTTGACCACCTCGCCGCCGCCATGGGGCAGCTTGTAGGTCGTGGGGCTTGGCAGGCCATAAGGTTGTGCGCCACAGGGCTCGCCGGTCACTTCGGACTGGAGCGGATAGCCTTCGCGCATGTTCTCGCGCTGGATCCAGATCACGAGACCGAAAAAGAACACCCAGAACAAGTAGAGGGTCACCTGGGCGAAGTCGATGTTGCCGACGATGGTTGCAGTCATGGGTTTTTCTCCTGGCTCATGCGGGGAATTCGGTTAGCCCGAAGGGACGGGATTGACGGGTGGCACGGCGCTGAACCATCGGGCCGATGATGGCCAGCGTCGTGAAAAGCAGAGCGATTTCCGTATGATAGACGGCAGAGTAGCCAATACCGGGGCGATCGAGCACTGCGCCGAGCGCCCCCGATTGGGCTAGTCCTGCAACGGTGTCGCGTAAGATGCCGCCCAAGGCGATGCCAAGCCCAGCCGCCGTGGCCTGCGCCGCCCCCCAGGCACCGAGCGCCAGCCCAGCACGCCCGCCCTCGCCCAAATGCATCGCCGCGGTCAGAGTGCCAACGGCAAACAGCCCAGCGCCCAGGCCGATCAACGTCGCACCGGCCCGAAATAACATGGCAGAACCGAACGGATCGGCGAAGATCACGGCGGAAAAGGCGCAAAGCCCGATCAGCACGCCAATGGCCGCAAGCCCGCAAGGGTCGTGGCCTCTGGTGAGCGCACGCGCGGCCAGCGCAAAGCCCACCAGCGATCCCCCAGCCCAAAGTGCGGTCAGCGCCGTGGTGTCGGCAACCGAGAGCGCAAGCACTTCGCCGCCGTAGGGTTCGAGCAGAATATCCTGCATCGAAAAGGCCAGCGTGCCAAAGACCACCGCCACCAATAGCCGCCCCGCACGCCCTCCCGCCATGAGATCGGTCCACGCGCGGTCAAAGCGCGGTCGAGGCTCGGCACGTTCGGCACGCGACATGGGCGCCAGCGATTCTTGGCGCCACAGCGCCACCATATTGAGCACCAACGTCAGCACCGCCGCGCCCTGGATCACCTGGATCAGGCGTTTTTGCCCGAAATCCGCCAGCAGCCAGCCAAACAGCGCCGCACTCACCCCCATGCCCACCAACAGCATGACATAAAGCAGCGCCACGACGCGCGGGCGTTTGTCCTCGGGCGCGAGATCGGTCGCCAACGCCAGACCGGCGGTCTGGGTCGTGTGTATGCCCGCCCCCGCCAGAAGAAACGCCAGCGCTGCGCCGAGAGGGCCGGCAAAGCCAGGCCCCACCGTCTGATCGCCCGAGAGCACGATCAGCGCAAACGGCATGATCGCCAAGCCGCCGAATTGGAGCAGCGTACCAAACCAGAGATAAGGCGTGCGCTTCCAGCCAATGGCCGAGCGGTGAGTGTCGGAGCGAAAGCCGAGCAGTGCCCGAAACGGCGCGATCAGCATGGGCAGCGCCGCCACGCAGGCGACCAGCCACGCCGCCACGCCCAATTCGACAATCATGACGCGGTTGAGCGTGCCCGTCAGCAACACCATCGCCATGCCGACCGAGACCTGAAACAGCGATAGCCTCAGCAGGCGCGAGAGCGGCAGATCGCGGCTGGCCACGTCCGAAAACGGCACCAGACGCCGCCCGACGGTGTTCCAGAACGCCGTTCTCGGCTCGATGGGGGCCGCAGGCTCGCTCATGCGCGGCAGACCTCCATGGCTTGGGAGATGTAAAAACCCGACTCGATACGCTGGGTGCGGCCTTCGGCCCAGCCGTCCAAGGCTTCGATGCCGCTCAGACGCATCCTGAGCGCGGCTTCGGTGACGGGACGGATGGCGGGCGAGCGATCGGTGCGCGGGAACAGTTTTCCCAGGCCGTGCATGGCGCTGAGCAGGGGGGTGCGCGGTGCGAAGGTAAAGGCGATGCTGGTTGCCGTGCGCGTCGATAGCCGGGCGAGGGCTGCGACGATGTCCGGGGCGCCGTAGTGGATCAGACTGTCCATGGCGACAGCGTGATCGAACAGGCCCAGCCCCGGGTCCAGCATGTCGCCCGCGTGCCAGTGAATGCGGTGGGCAAGCTCGGCGGGGGTGCGCTCGGCAGCCACCCGCACCAGCGAGGGCGCAATATCGACCGCCACGACCTCCGCACCGCGCCGCGCCGCCTCAACCGCCAACGCACCGGTGCCACAGCCAGCATCGAGCAGACGCCGCCCCGTCAGATCCTCGGGCAGCCAGCCGAGCAGCGTGGCGCGCATCTCGGCCCGGCCAGCGCGCACCGTTTCGCGAATGCGCGAGACCGGCGCATCCGAGGTCAGGCGCGCCCAGGTCTCGCTGGCGGTGCGGTCGAAGTAATCGCGCAACCGCTCGCGCTGGGTATCGTAGGAGGTGGTGCCCATCAGTCGAACCCCAGCAATTCGAAGATGTCGCGGTCTGGCAGCGGCGCGGGCGCCAGTGGGTCGGTGCCATCCCAAAGCGCCTGCGCCAGGCGGACGTATTCGGCCTCGACCGCCATCACCTCCTCAGAGCGCTCCATCTCGAAGAGCGTGCATTTTTTGAGGCGCGAGCGGCGAAGCGCGTCTATGTCGGGCAGATGCGCCAGGCGGCGAAAGCCGACGGTGTTGCAGTAGCGATCGACCTCGTCGGTGGCGCGCGAGCGGTTGGCGACGCAGCCCGCCAGACGCACGCCATAGTTCTTCGATTTGGCCTGCACCGCGGCGACGATGCGGTTCATGGCGTAGATCGAATCGAAATCGTTGGCGGTGACCACCAACGCGCGCTCGGCATGCTGGAGCGGCGCGGCAAACCCGCCACAGACCACATCGCCCAACACATCGAAGATCACCACATCGGTGTCTTCGAGCATGTGATGCTCTTTGAGCAGGCGCACGGTTTGGCCCACGACATAGCCGCCACAGCCCGTCCCCGCCGGAGGCCCGCCCGCCTCGACACACATCACGCCATTATAGCCCTCATAGACAAAGTCCTCAGGGCGTAACTCCTCGGGGTGGAAATCGACCTCGGCCAGCACGTCGATCACCGTCGGCACCAGGCATTTGGTCAGCGTGAAAGTACTGTCGTGCTTGGGATCGCAACCGATCTGGAGCACGCGCTTGCCGAGCTTGGAAAACGCGACCGAGAGGTTGGACGAGGTGGTCGATTTGCCGATGCCGCCCTTGCCGTAGACAGCAAAGACCTTCGCCCCCTCGATCTTGAGCTTGGGGTCCATCTGCACCTGCACCGAGCCTTGGCCGTCACGCGGACGGCGGCGGGGCAGGCTCGGCGGTGTCTCAAGCGGGGCCATGGGCGCTCCTTGTCAATCTTCAGGCGGCGACGGGGTCGAGCCCCTCCAAGCGGTCTTCCAGTTCCTCGCCCGCTGCCGTCAGCGCATCGAGGGTGGCGGGATCGGGCGACCAATAGGCGCGCTCGGAGGCTTCGATCAGGCGGTTGGTCATGCGCGCAGACGCGGTCGGGTTAAGCTCGGCCAAGCGGCGGCGCATGGTCTCGTCGAGGACGAAGGTTTCGCTCAGGCGCTGATAGACCCACGGATCGACCGCCCCCGTCGTCGCCGACCAACCGACAGTGTTGGTGATGTGGGCCTCGATCTGGCGCACGCCCTCGTGGCCGTGGCGCAGCAAGCTCTCGTAATACTTGGGGTTTAGCGCGCGCGTGCGCGTCTCCAGCGCGACCTGCTCGGAGAGGGTGCGCACCTGGGCGCCGCCGCGGGTCTGATCGCCGATGTAGACCGGCGCCGCCTCGCCGCGCGCACGCGCCACGGCACGCCCGATCCCCCCCAGCGTGTCGAAATAATGATCGACCGTGGTCACACCCAATTCGACCGATTCGAGATTTTGGTAGGCCAACTCCACATCGGCCAGCATGCTGGCGAGCAGATCGGGCTGGCGTGTCGGCTGGCCATCGCGGCCGTAGGCAAAGCACTTGCGCCGCTCATAGCTGTCGGCCAGTTCGTCCTCCTCGCCCCAAGTGCCGCTGTCGACAAGCTGATTGACGTTGGCGCCGTAAGCACCGTCAGCATTGGAGAAGACGCGCAAGGCCGCCGTCTCCAAATCGCAGCCATGGCGCGACTGATAAGCCAGGGTGTGGGCACGGACGTGGTTTTGCGCGAGCGGCTCCTCAGCACTGGCAGCAAGCCAAGCAGCTTCGGCCAAGAGCTTGGTCTGCAACGGCAAAAGATCGCGAAAGATCCCAGAGAGCGTCATCACCACATCGATGCGCGGGCGCCCCAATGTCTCAAGCGGGATCAGCTCCGCCCCAGCCAAGCGGCCATAACCATCAAAGCGCGGGCGCGCGCCCATCAGCGCCAGCGCCTGGGCAATCGGCCCACCCTCGGTCTTGAGGTTGTCCGTGCCCCAAAGCACCAGGGCAATCGAGCCGGGCAGACCATGCCCCTCACCCGTGTGGCGCGCGAGCAAGCGCTCGGCCTGGGTCGCCCCGTCGCGCAGAGCAAAAGCCGAGGGCAACCGGAAGGGATCGAAGCCGTGCAGATTGCGCCCCGTCGGCAGGATATCGGGGTTGCGGATCAGATCACCGCCGGGGACAGGACGCACAAAACCACCGTCGAGCGCATGCAGGAGTGCCGGTGTCTCGGTGTCGGTGGCAAGATGGCGCGCGGCTGGGGCAAGCTGGGCAAGGGCCACACCCTCCGGCGTCTCCAAACCAACACCGGCGATCTGCGCTGCCACCTCCGGCGCCTGCCCCTCAGCCAACGCCTCAAGGGCCGCACGCGGCGGCACGGCGCCCTCGCGCATCGCCTCGGCCATGGCGGCGAGCGTATCGGCGCGCTCGCCCACAGGCGGGACACGCCCAACGACATGCAAGCCGTGCGGGATCAGCGCCTGCTCCAATTCCTGCACCTTGGCCCAAACCGCGACCACCTCCGTCTCGGGCGCAGCCCAAGCGGGCTCAGCGGTGGCCAGATCGACCTCGCTGGCCTGCGCTTGGATTAAGACAGCAAGCTCGGCACGCTCGGAAACCGCCTCCGGATCAGTGGTGCGCCAGCGCTCGATGGAGGCCTTGAGATCGGCCAACCCCTTGTAAAGCCCGGCCTGGGCAAGCGGGGGGGTCAGATGCGTCACCGTGGTCGCCGCAGTGCGGCGTTTGGCCAGCGTGCCCTCGGACGGATTGTTGGCGGCATAGAGATAGACATTGGGCAAATCGCCGATCAGTCGATCGGGCCAGCACGCCCCCGAAAGCCCCGACTGCTTGCCCGGCATGAACTCGGTCGCGCCGTGGGTGCCAAAATGCAGCACAGCATGGGCATCGAAGTCCTCGCGCAGCCAGCGATAGAAGGCGGCGAAGGCGTGGGTCGGCGCAAACCCACCCTCAAACAGCAGCCGCATCGGATCGCCTTCATGGCCGAAGGCCGGTTGCACCCCCACAAACACCGAACCAAAGCGCGCCCCGAGCACATGAACGCTGCGCCCGTTGGACTGCTGGCGCCCCGGCGCCGGCCCCCACACGGCCTCGATCTCGCTCAGATGGGGCTCGCGGCGCACCAAGGTATCGGCGTCGATACTGGCGTGGACGTTGGCCTCCTGGCCGTATTGGGCGGCATTGCCCTCAAGCACCGCTTTGCGCAGCGCGTCGACGCTCTCGGGCACTAGAACGTCCCAGCCTTCGCGTGCGAGCGCCTGAAGGGTGTTGTGGAGCGACTCGAACACGCCGAGATAAGCCGCCGTACCGATGGCCCCGGCATTGGGCGGAAAGCCGTAAAGCACCACCGCTAGGCGCCGCTTTGCCCGCTCCGTGGTGCGCAAGCGCACCAGCTTGGCAACGCGCTCCGCCAGACGCTCGACCCGCTCGGGCGCTGCCACCATGGCGCGTGCGCCCTCGGTCGCCGAGCGGCCACCGAAGACCATCGGCCCAGTGGCACCATCGATCTCGGGAATGGCGACCATCATCGTCGCCTCAACCGGCGAGAGACCGCGCGCCGAGCCCTGCCAGGTGTCCAGCGACTGAAATTCCAACGCATGGGCCGCGAGATACGGCACATCGAGTGCTGCCAGAGTGTCCTCGGCTGCGGCAGCATCATTGTAGGCGGGGCCGCCGACCAGCGAAAACCCGGTCAGCGAGACCACGGCATCGACGGCTGTTTGTCCGTTGTGCCGGAAATACGCCTCGACCGCCGGGCGCGCATCGAGACCCGATGCATAGGCCGGCACGACACGCATCCCCCGCGCCTCCAAGGCCGCGATGACGGCATCGTAATGAGCGGTGTCCTCGGCCAGCAGATACGAGCGCATCAGCAACAGACCGACAGTGGGTTTGCCGCGCGCTAGCCCGACGGGGGGAGCTTCGGGCATCGAGCCTGCAAAGCCAGGCAGATCGACCAGCCGCTCCGAGACCCGCGCGGGCAGACTGGGATGGTAGACCCCCACGTCCGGATATTCCCGCGGCGCCCCGACGGCGAGTGTGCCGCAAAGACCAGCCCGCTCACCACTGGCGTAGCGATCGACCAACAGACGGACCATGTTGGCGAGGTTTTCTTCTGAGCCCGCCAACCAATACTGCATGGTAAGAAAATACGCGCGCAGATCCTGTGCCTTGCCGGGAATGTACTTGAGAACCTTGGGCAGGCGGCGCAACATGCGCATCTGCCCAGCACCTGAGCTGCCGCTGCCCTGGCGCTTGCCGCGCAGACGCTTGAGCAGCGCCATCGGCCCCTTAGCAGGCTTGTCCAAGGCGAAATCGCCAAGACGGGTCAACTTGACCACCTCAGGGGCGGCGATGCAGCCCACCATGGCATCGCAGTGCGGACGGCGCGCCTCCAAGGCTGGCAGGATGGCGCGGATGTGATCGTCCATGAACAACATGGTGGCGATGACAATGTGGGCTTGGCCAACGGCCGCCTCAGCCGCTGCCAACGCGGCAGGATCCTGCCAATCGACGGCGGCATGAACGCTCAGATCAAGGCCCGCGATCTCCTCGCCAAGGCGGCTTTGCACACGGGCGACCGACCCTGCAAGATGGCCGTCTAGGGTCAGGATGACGACGCGCACCGGCGCCGGATCAGCGGGCGAAGTGAGCCTTGGCATCGTAGAGCGTCTCGACGGTGATGGGGATCAGGCCACGCGCACTGGCATAGGCCTCGGTATTGCGCCGCGCTTTGCCGCGCACGAAGAACGGGATTTTCTTGAGCTCTTGCTCGGCGTCAGTGGTCCAGGCAAGTGGCTCAGGCGCGGCCTCGGCGGGCATCGAGCCCCCCTCGCCCGCGAGCGCGTCGGCGCGCCCGGCGCCTGGGTCTGGCGGCAAGCTTTTCTCTGCGGACACCGCATGGGCGAGATGGGACGGCCCGGCTTGATCGTTGAACTCGAAGTCCTCGCGGAACATCGCCAGCAGGTGCTCTTCGAGACCCATCACCAGCGGATGCACCCAGGTGTCAAACAGCACATTGGCGCCCTCGAACCCCATCTGCGGCGAGTGGCGGGCGGGAAAGTCCTGGACGTGCACCGGCGCCGAGATCACCGCGCAGGGGATACCCAGACGCTTACCGATGTGGCGTTCCATCTGAGTGCCGAGGATCATCTCGGGCTGGGCCTCGGCAATGGCTGCCTCGACATCGAGATAATCGTCGGTGATCAGCGCGTCCAAACCATAGCCCGCCGCCGCAGCGCGCACGTCGCGGGCGAACTCGCGATTGTAGGCTCCGAGGCCAACCACATCGAAGCCCATCTCCTCGGAGGCAACACGCGCCGCCGCCAGTGCATGGGTTGCATCGCCAAACACGAAGACGCGCTTGCCGGTTAGATACGTCGAATCAACCGAAGACGACCACCAGGGCTGGCGCAATGCGCTCTCATCCAGGCCTGGCGCGGGATCGACCCCGGCCAATTCGGCCACCTCCTCGACAAAGGCGCGCGTCGCACCGGTGCCGATCGGGATCGTGCGCGTGCGCGGCTGGCCCAACGCACGCTCCATATGGCGCGCAGCAGTCTCGGCGGTCTCGGGATAGAGCACGACATTGAAGTGCGCTGCACCGAGGCGGGTGAGATCGGTCGGGCTTGCCCCCATGGGCGCCACGACGTTGACGGCAATGCCCAAACGGCCCAGCAAGCGCTCGATCTCGGCCAAGTCGTCGCGGTGGCGAAAACCCAGCGCCGTTGGCCCGAGGATGTTGCAAGAGGGCACCTCAGTGCGCTCGCACGGCTGCGCCAAGGCACGCACCAGGCGATAGAAGGTCTCGCTCGCGCCCCAGCTTTCCTTGCGCTGGTAGGACGGCAACTCAAGCGGCACCACCGGCACCGGCAGCCCCATAGAAGTGGCCAACCCCCCCGGATCGTCCTGGATCAGTTCGGCCGTACAGGACGCGCCGACGATCAGCGCCTCGGGCTGGAAGCGCTCATAGGCGTCGGCGCAGGTACGGCGAAACAACTCAGCCGTATCGGAGCCCAGATCACGCGCCTGGAAGGTGGTGTAGGTCACGGGCGGGCGATGATCGCGGCGCTCGATCATGGTGAACAGCAGATCGGCGTAGGTGTCGCCTTGGGGCGCGTGCAACACATAGTGCAGCCCCTTCATGGCCGTTGCCACGCGCATGGCGCCGATGTGGGGCGGTCCTTCATAAGTCCAGACGCTGAGCTTCATGGGCAGCCTCCGCAGGCGCGCGCGGTTCGGCGACAGCCGGACCCGGGTGCGGCGGGCTCGATGCCCGGCGTGGCCGGCCCCTTACCCCGCAGTCCGGCAAGGCGAGAACGCCGCTCCAGCGGGCGCGCAAACAACTCGGCCAGATCGCCGGCCTGCTCATAGCCATGGATCGGCGAAAACACCAACTCGATCGCCCATTTGGTCGCCAGCCCTTCGGCCTCCAGCGGATTGGCGAGCCCAAGGCCGCAGACGGTCAGATCGGGGCGGTCCTCGCGCAGCCGGTCGAGCTGGCGCTCGACATCCTGGCCCTCGGATAGGCGCACCGCCGCAGGCAGCGCCGCCAGTTCGGCCGCCATGTGGGCGCGGTGCAGATAAGGCGTGCCGATCTCGACCGGCACCATGGCGCACTCCTCAGTCAAAAAGCGCGCCAGCGGCAATTCCAGCTGACTGTCCGGCAAGAAGGTGATCCGCTTGCCTTCGAGGCGCTTGCGCCGCGCGGCCACGGAGGCGCGCGCACGGGCACGTGGCGCCGCAGTGACGATCTCGAAGCGCTCGTCATCAACGCCGAACACATCGGCGCCCGTGCGCAGCCAAGCGGTGGTGCCCGCCTCGCCAAAAGGATAGAGCGAGGGCAAGATCTCCGCGCCGCGACCTGCAAGACAGCGGGCTGTCTCATTGAGAAAAGGCTGCGCCAACAACACGCTGGTGTTGGGTCCTATGCTGGGCAACTCATCGGAGCGGCGCGAGGGCAAGAAGGCGACGGGTACGCCGAGCGCCTCGAACAGCCGCGCGAACTGGTCCTCGAACACATCGGGCAAAGCCCCTGCAACCAGCAGCTGCTTGTCCTCGCCGTACGCCATCTCGGGTGCGAGCGCGGCCAAGCAGGCGTCCTCGCCTTGGGTGAAGGTGGTCTCGATGCCCGAGCCTGAATAGTTCAGCACACGCACTTTTGGTGCGTGGATGCTCGACAGCCGTTCAGCCGCGCGCGAGAGGTCGAGCTTGATCACCTCCGAGGGGCACGAGCCGACCAAAAACAGCATGCGGATGTCGGGGCGGCGCTCCAGCAGACGCCCCACCTCGCGGTCGAGTTCGTCGTGGGCGTCGACCATGCCGGCGAGGTCCTTTTCCTCCATGATCGCCGTGGCAAAGCGCGGCTCGGCAAAGATCATCACGCCTGCTGCCGATTGCAGCAGATGGGCGCAGGTGCGACTGCCCACCACCAGGAAGAAGGCGTCCTGGATCTTGCGGTGCAGCCAGACAATGCCGGTCAGACCGCAAAACACCTCATGCTGGCCGCGTTCGCGCAGGACGGGCGCATTCTGACAGCCGATGGGTTCCAGGGGGGCGGGTTCCAGGGGGGCGTGTTCGTTCATACGGGAACCTCGGCACCAGCTCCGACAGCAGGAGAGTAGCGGCGTGCAGCACGCAATTTTAGCAGGAATTGCAATGCGTTGACGACATAAGCGGCGTAGGCCGCAAGCGCCAACGCCATCTGGCCCTCGGGGCCGGGCCAGCCCAGCACGAGCGCGCCCAAATAGGCGGTGTGGAGCGCGATCACGCCAAAGCTGACCACGTCTTCCCAAAAGAAGGCCGGCGCCAGCAGGTAGCGCCCGAATACCGCCTTCTCCCAAAGCGCGCCCGTCACCATGATCGCATAGAGCGCCACCGTCTTGAGCAACACGGAGAGCGTGGCCGCCCAGTAGCCCTCACCCGTCATCAAAAACCGCACCACCAGCGCCAAGCTGATCAGGAACACCGCAAACTGCAGCGGCGCGAGCACGCCCTGGACCACGGTCCAGACGCTGGCATCGCGGCGAGCGCGCTGGGCGGGGGTGTAGAGCGGTGCCCGGGCGTGCTGAGTTTGGGGTGGTTGGCGTACGGCGGGGGTCATCGCGCCTCCCATTTGCGGTGATGGTCGATCAGGCAAGAACGGTAGAGGGGTGGTTGCCGAGTGTCAACTTTGATTTACGTTGTTGGGCCAGACATAGCGCTCCGGGCTGTCAGGTTTGCTGCGATGGCTCGACGAAAAGCCCTGTTTGCCCTCGGATCCCGCAAGAATGGTTGATTTTGCCTTAAAATACCTTCGATTTACGATGATTTTCTGGCGCCCTACCGCATTGCGTCAACGGAAATTGACAATTGATCGCAGGAGTGCTCAGATGCGCGCGCAGCGGCTCGGCTGGGCGCTGCGACCAAAACGCCACGCCAGAACGCCAGAACCGGCACGCGCAAACCCGGCACAGGACCAAAGACCAGCCGCGGCGGATGGGAGACTTGGGAAAGTCATGGACTGGGTTATGCAAAATCGCCCGACCTCGCCCCAAAACGGCGAGGCCGCCCCAGGTACGCAGCCTTCCGCCCCCTCCGCAATGGCCTCGAACGACAAGAACAATGAGGGCGCGCCCACCCCTGGCGGTGGCACCGGTACGACAGGCGCCCCCGAAGACAGCCAAGACCAGCCGCGCACAAGCACCAACCCCGCAGACACCCCCCCAGAGCGCACGCCAGCCTGCGAGAGCGCACCGGATTTCGCCCTGCTCGTGCGCGCCGTCGAGACCGAAGTGATCCCGCGCCTGCTCGCCGCGCACCACCGCAGCGACCCCAGCCCGCCCAAGCGCGCCCTCCCGCCCGATCCGCGCCCCCAAGCGCGCGACATCGAGGCTCTCTCCGAGCACGCCATCGCCAGCGATACCACAGGCGCGCTCGCGCTCATCGAGGCACTGATCGCCCGCGGAGCCGGGCCGGAGGCGGTCTATCTGGACCTGCTGGGCGCCACAGCAGCACGCCTTGGCAAGCTCTGGGAAGAGGACGAGGCGTCATTTTTCGATGTCAGCTTAGGGCTTTGCACCCTCCAGCAGGTGCTGTTTCGCCTGCCGCCCCTGTTTGAGCGCCCCGAGGACGCCCTGGCCCGCGCCACCAGCCCCCCCACCACCATGCGCCGCGCGCTGTTTGCCCCGGTCCCTGGCGAAACCCATGTCTTCGGCGCGCTGATCGTGGCCAAGTTCTTTGCCCGCGCGGGCTGGCGCACCTGGACCGAAATGAGCATCGACGACGCGGGGCTGATCGATTTTCTCCAGCGCGAGCCCTTCGAGGTCGTCGGCTTTTCCATCGCGCTGCCAAGCCATGCCGACACTCTGGCGCGCACCATCGCTGCGCTTCGCCGAGCGCTCGGCGCAGCCGCGCCTGCCATTCTCGTCGGCGGGGGGGCGGTGGTCTCCGATCCCGATCTGGCGCGCCGGGTCGGCGCCGATGGGTCTGCCGTCGATCCAGCCGGCGCCGTCGCGCTGGCTGAACGTCTTGTCGATGCCCAAGCCTCCCGCGGAGCGCGCGGCACCTGAACCCTCAACGCGGCCTTGAGCCGCCGTCCAAGGATTGAGCGCCATCATGCTGTCGGGGCCGAAATCGACCCAGTTTACCCAACCCGAGGACCATCTGGCTCAAGCGGATGCGACCACCCTGGGCGCCATCGTCGCTGCTGCCTCCGACATTGCGCTGGTCATCGGGCGCGACGACACGGTACAGGATTTCGCCATCGGCGCCGAAGGCTTGGACGGCGAGCGCTTTGCCGAATGGGCTGGGCGTCCGGTCGAGACCACGCTGACCATCGAAAGCCGCACCAAGGTGCGCGAGTTGATCGCGGGCGCGCGCCGCGGCGAGCCGGTGCGTTGGCGCGAGGTCAACCATCCGCTTGGCGAGGGCCGCGACGACCTACCCGTGCGCTACCGTGCTATCCGCGCCGATGAGAGCGGGCGTGTCCTGTTGCTCGGGCGCGATCTGCGCCCTGTTGCAGCCCTGCAACGCCGCCTGGTCAGCGCCCAACAATCGCTGGAGCGCGACTACACCCGCCTGCTCCAGATGGAAACGCGCTACCGCCTGCTGTTGCAAAGCGCGAACGAGGCCTTCCTCATCGTCGATGCCGCCACGGGGCGCGTCCAAGAGGCCAACCGCCCCGCAGCCCAGCTCCTTGGCCACGGTGATGGCGAGCTGACGCGGCGCAAGTTTCCGCTTGGCTTCGATGCAACGGGCGCGCGCACCTTGGAGGCGGTGATGGCCTCTGTGCGCGCCTCGGGCCAGGCGGAGAGTGTGAGTGTGGCCACGGCGGAAGGCGGCACCGAGATCGAGGCGTTCATCTCGCTGTTTCGCGCCGAGAGCGCGCGGCTGTTCCTGATCCGCCTCACCGAACGCTCTGGCAGCCGCTTTGGGGCGGGCTCGGAGATCGAAGCCGAGATCGTCGAGATGTTTCGCCGCGCCTGCGAGGCGATCGTGCTCACCGACGGCGAGGGGCTGATCGAGTGGGCCAACGACACCTTTTTGGAGATGGTCCAAGTCGCGGTCGAATCACAGATCAAAGGCGAGCGCCTCGACCGTTTCTTCACCCGCCAGGGCATCGACCTGCCGCTGATCCTGGCCAACACCCGCGACACCGGACGGCTGCGGTTTTACACCACCAGCCTCTCAGGCACCCACGGCACGGTGACCGAGGTCGAGGTCTCTGCGGTGCATCTGCCCGACAACGGCCCGCCGGGCTATGGCTTGGTGTTTCGCAACACCGCCTTTCGCCCCAGCGAAGCAACGTCGGTTGGGGTGCAACTGCCGCGCTCGGCCGAGCAGTTGACCGAGTTGATCGGGCGCGTGCCGATGAAGGATCTGGTGCGCGAGACCGTCGATGTCATTGAGCGGCTGTGCATCGAGGCCGCTTTGCAGATGACCGACGACAACCGCGCCTCTGCCGCCGATTTGCTCGGCCTCAGCCGCCAGAGCCTCTATGTGAAGCTGCGTCGGTATGGGTTGAGCGACGGCGACAGCGACAATTCCGCCTGATCCGGGCCTCAGGCGAATTTGCACTATGGTATCGCCTTGAGTGTCATGTTTAATTGACGCATGACCGTCAACCACGACATCCAGCCCCCCGCGCTACCCGATCCGCTCGCGGTCCTCGAACTGCTCAAGCCGATCACTTGGTTTGCGCCGATGTGGGCTTTCGGCTGCGGCGTGATCTCCACCGGGATGCTGCGGGGTGAACAATGGCCCCTGGTCGTGCTCGGTCTCGTGCTGGCGGGGCCGCTGGTCTGTGCCATGAGCCAAGCGGCCAACGACTGGTTCGACCGCCACGTCGATGCCATCAACGAACCCGAACGCCCGATCCCATCGGGGCGCATACCGGGGCGCTGGGGGCTGTGGATTGCGCTTGGCTGGAGTGTGCTCTCGCTCAGCGTCGCCTCGTTGCTCGGACCTTGGGGCTTGGGCGCGGCCACGGTGGCCATGGCCTGCGCCTGGGCCTACAGCGCGCCGCCCGTGCGCCTCAAGCGCAACGGCTGGCTATCGGCGGCGGCCTGTGGGCTCTGTTATGAGGGACTGCCCTGGTTCACCGGCGCTGCCGTGATCGGCGGAGCCCTGCCCGCCTCGCCCATCCTGCTGATTGCGCTGCTCTATTCCATCGGCGCTCACGGCATCATGACGCTAAACGACTTCAAGTCGATCGAGGGCGACCGCGCCACCGGCATCGCCAGCCTGCCCGCCACCCTCGGACCCGACCGTGCAGCCCGCATCGCGTGCATCGTCATGGCGCTGCCCCAGGTGCTGGTGATCGCGCTCCTGTTCGGCTGGGGACAGCCCTGGCACTCTGGCGTGGTTGCGCTGCTGCTTGCCATGCAGGTCCATCTGATGGGGCGGCTTCTGATCGATCCGCGCGCGCGCGCGCCTTGGTATAATGCCACCGGCACCGGGCTCTATGTGCTTGGCATGCTGGCGGCGTCGCTGGCGCTGGCGGCGATGATGGGCAAGGACGCCGTGATCTCCACAGGGGCGGGCGCATGAGCGGGCTCGGCTGGTTTGGCATCATCCGCCTCGGTTTGGTGCAGACCGCCATCGGCTCGGTGGTGGTGCTGACCAACTCGACCCTCAACCGCGTCATGGTGGTCGAGATCGGCCTGGCCGCCATCGTGCCCGGCCTCCTGATCGGCCTCTACTACGCCATCGAGATCCTGCGCCCGCGCTTTGGCCACGGCTCGGACATCTCCGCCACGCGCACTCCCTGGATCCTGGGCGGTGTGGCCACCCTCGGCGCAGGCGGCGCGCTGGCGGCGGCGGCGACTTGGCTGATGGCCTCGCATCTGGGGTTGGGCCTGGCACTCGGCGTTGCGGCCTTCTTGCTGATCGGCATCGGCGTCGGCTGTGCCGGCACCGTGGTCTTGACGCTCCTGGCCGTCACCGTCGCCCCGGCGCGCCGTGCAGCCGCAGGCGCCATCGTGTTTTTGATGATGATCGCCGGGCTTGCCGCCACCGCCGGGATCTCGGCGCAGTTCCTGGAGCCGTTCTCCTACCCACGCTTGCTTGGTGTCGCCTGCGCGGTAGCCGTGATCGCCTTTGTGCTGGCCGTGGCCGGTGTGGCTGGCATCGAAGCCCGCCATGCCCGCCCCACCAAGCGCGAGGCCCGCCCGACGCCCTTCTTTGAGGCCTTCGCCGATGTCTGGGCCGATGGCGCTGCACGACGCCTAGCGCTGTTCGTCTTCGCCTCCATGCTGGCCTTCAACATGCAAGACCCGATCCTGGAGCCCTTTGCGGGACTGGTCTTTGGCCTCGGTGTCGGCCAGACCACGGCCCTGGCCGGTATCCAGCACCAGGGCGTGTTCTGCGGTATGATCGCTGCGGCGGTGCTCTGCTCGGGGCTCAAGATCGGCTCCATGCGCAGTTGGATCGTGATCGGCTGCACGCTCTCGGCCTTATCGCTCCTGGCGCTGGCCCTGACCGGGCTCGCCGGGCCGGGGGCGCCGCTCACGGCGGTGGTCTTCACGCTCGGGCTTGGCAACGGCCTGTTCTCGGCCACGGTGATCGGTCAGATGATGGCCTCGGCCTCGGACGGCGGCCAACCGGGGCGCGAGGGCACCCGGATCGGTTTTTGGGGCGCGGCACAGGCCATCGCCTTCGGCCTTGGCATTCTGGTCGGCGCCGGTGCGGCCGATCTTGCGCGCGCCCTGCTCAGCGATCCCGCCAGCGCCTACGGCTTGGTGTTCTGCCTGGAGGCCGGTGTATTTTTGTTCGCCGCCGGCCTTGCCACCCGCCTCGATCTTGCGCGCACGCCCGCGTCCGCGCCCACCCCAGTCCCCGGAGAATAGCCATGGAGATGGAACGCTTCGACGTCGTCGTCGTCGGAGGCGGCCCCGCCGGCGCCACCGCAGCCGAGACCCTGGCGCGCGAGGGCCATGCCGTACTGCTGCTCGACCGCGCCGGGCGCATCAAGCCCTGCGGCGGTGCCGTGCCGCCGCGCCTGATCCGCGACTTCGCCATCCCCGACAGCCAGATCGTCGCGCGCATCCGCAAAGCCCGCATGATCTCGCCCACAGCCCATCACGTCGATATCCCAATCGAGAACGGCTACGTCGGCATGGTCGACCGCGAGCACTTCGATGAATTCCTGCGCACCCGCGCCACCGAGGCCGGTGCCGTCCGGCGCGCCGCCACCTTTGAGCGCGTCGAGCACACCGACGACGGCCTCACGATCGTGCGCTACCGCGACCCCGAGGGCCATTCGCTGACCGTGAGCACCCGCCTCGTGATCGGCGCCGATGGTGCGCGCTCGGACGTGGCGCGCCAGTGCGTGCCGGGGGGCGACACCATCCCCTACGTCATCGCCTACCACGAAATCGTCGCCTCGCCCGAGAGCGCCTGGGATCCCGACCGCTGCGACGTGATCTACGACGGGCGCACCTCGCCCGATTTCTACGGCTGGGTGTTTCCGCATGGGCCGTGCACCTCCGTCGGCATGGGCACTGGCCAGCGCGGCTTCGACCTCAAGGCCGCCACCAAGGCGCTGCGCGTCTCGGCTGGGCTCGACCGCCAGCGCACCATCCGCCGCGAAGGCGCGCCGATCCCGCTCAAGCCGCTCAAGCGCTGGGACAACGGGCGCGATGTGGTGCTGGCGGGCGATGCGGCGGGCGTGGTCGCACCGGCCTCGGGCGAGGGCATCTATTATGCCATGGTCGGCGGCGAGGAAGCCGCGCGCGCCTGTGCCGAGTGTCTGGCCACGGGCGATGTGCGCGCGTTGCGCCTGGCGCGCAAGCGTTTCATGAAGATGCATGGCCGGGTGTTCTGGGTGCTGGGGCTCTTGCAGAAGTTCTGGTACAAAAACGACAAACGCCGTGAGAGCTTCGTCAAGATCTGCGAAGATGTCGACGTCCAGCGCCTGACGTTCGAATCCTACATGAACAAGCGCCTGGTCCGGAAGAAGCCGCTCGCGCATGTGCGCATCTTCTTCAAGGATCTGATGCATTTGGCGGGCTTTGCGCGCTCCTGAGGTGTCAGGCCAAGTTGACAGAGGCGGCACGGTGGCTAGGCTGGCCCCACGTCAGCCGGAGCCTCCCATGCGCCACGCCTACCCCTTCACCGCCATCGTCGGCCAGGACGACCTGCGCCTCGCATTAACGCTAGTCGCCATCGACCAGAGCATCGGCGGCGTGCTGGCCTTCGGCGACCGCGGCACCGGAAAATCGACCGCAGTGCGCGCCCTCGCCGATCTGTTGCCCCCCATCGAGGCCGAAGACGGCACCGACGACACCGGGCCGCGCCCGACCCCGGTGGTCGATCTGCCGCTTGGCGCCACCGAAGACCGCGTCGTCGGCGCCCTCGATCTCGAACGCGCCCTGACCCGCGGCGAGAAAGCCTTCGAGCCCGGGCTCCTGGCCCGCGCCGACCGCGGGTTTCTCTATATCGACGAG